>JAVEZX010000010.1:0-44915 GCA_034002785.1 Bacteroidales bacterium | reverse complement strand
GATTTGACGTGGTATTCTGCGGGCATGATCACAGGCAGGATATAAAGGAGGTTGTCAACAGTGCCGGTGAGAAGGTGCTTGTCCTTGACGGCGGCAGTCGTGCAGAGGCTCTGATGAACGTGACCGTTGCCCTTGAGAAGCAGGCTGACCGCAGCAGGAACACCGTCGTCAGCGGCAGGATCATACCGATGAACACCCTTCCTGCATCGGAAGAATTTTTAAAGAGGTATGCGCCGGCATCAGAGAAGCTCAATCAGTATACCTCTGAGGTGATAGGGCGTTCAACGGCCAGCGCTACTACTCGTGATGCCTTCTTTGGTCCGTCAGCTTTTGTTGACCTGATTCATCATATGCAGCTTGATCTGACAGGAGCACAGGTTTCACTGGCCGCCCCTCTCTCCTTTGACCAGCAGATTGAAGAGGGTGAATTGAGGATCAGGGATATGTACCGGCTTTACAGGTTTGAGAACTTTCTTTATACTGTCAATATGACCGGAGGGGAGATAGACCGCCACCTGGAGCATGCCGCAGGTCAGTGGTTTGTCACTATGAAGGACGCCGGCGATTACATGCTGAATTACAGGCTTAATGACAGCGGGGACCCGGTAATGGTCAACGGCACTGCCAGGCTGCGCAATCCTTCCTACAATTTCGAATCCGCCATGGGAATAATGTACACTGTCGACGTAAGCAAGCCTCAGGGTGCCAGGGTGAATATCACTTTACTGAGCGACGGCACACCGTTCAGCCACAGCGCCACATACACTGTGGCAGTTAACTCATACCGTGCCAATGGCGGGGGAGGGCACTTCCCGGCAGCCGGCATTACCGGGAAGGAGCTGGAGAGGAGGATCATCAGCGCCACTGAAAGGGATCTCCGTCACTATATGACCGAATGGATCCGGGGCAAGGGCACTATCAGTCCCGCTCCGCTGAGTGAATGGAAAATCATTCCTGAAGAGTGGGCTGCGAAAGCTGAAAAGCGTGAGAGAAAGCTGCTGTTCGGCAGCAATTGATAATTATTAATATTACCTGAATGAAGATATTCTTAAGACTTACTGCTGTTTCCCTGATCATTCTGACACTGACATCTGCAGGCAGCGTCAGGCAGAAACCTCTCAACCTGATACTTTTCATTGGCGACGGAATGGGTGTGTCTCACGTCTATGCGGCAATGACTGCATCAGGAAACAATATGACTTTCCCTTTCTTTCCTGTGACGGGATTCAGTATTACACATTCGGCCAACAGCTATTCCACTGACTCGGCTGCCGGCGGCACAGCGCTGGCTACGGGTGAGAAGACGAACAACAGGATGATCTCGGTGAGACCTGACAGTGCTGTCCTGGTAACCCTGCTTGAGCACGCGCGCGCATCCGGCAAATCGACAGGCATTGTCTGCACCAGTTCACTCACTGATGCCACCCCCGCTGCCTTTGCTGCACATGTGCCACTCCGCTATAATTATCGTGAGATCGCGGGGTGGTATGTCGGCGGGGCTGCTGAGGTCTTCATCGGAGGCGGAAGAAAGTATTTTGAGCCGGAAGTTGACTCCGCAGGCAGCTTCAAACGGTCTGAAGACGTGGTTTCGAAGCTTAAATGGGCCGGCTATGATGTCACCTATGACCTTGAATCGTTTGTCTCGTCCGGGGCAGGGAAAATTGCCGGGCTTATGTCTCCCGATGACATGCCAAGGCTCTTCGAGGGAAGAGATCCGCAGTATCTTGCCAGGGCTACAGCAAAGGCTATAGAGGTTCTTTCACGTAACCGGAAGGGTTTTGTGCTGATGGTTGAAGGTTCGGAGGTTGACGATGCCGGACACAGCAATGACACGAAGATGGTCACGGACGAAGTAATGGATATGGACCGGGCAGTGGCCGTTGCACGTGAATTTGCCGACAGGGATGGCAAGACATTGATTGTAGTCACTGCCGATCATGAAACAGGAGGCATGAGCATCACCGAAGGTAATCTTGCAAAGAAGGAGGTTACAGGGGCTTTCAGTATCAAGGGGCACTCGGGTGTTATGGTACCGGTCTTTGCCTATGGCCCTGGAGCCATTGAATTCACAGGTATACAAGACAATACGGAACTGTTTAAGGATTTCGTTAAGCTGCTTTCACTGAATAAAAAGAAGAAATGAACAGGGTTGACCCTGATAGTGACGGGAATCTGCTGCCGCTGGTGGAGGAGTTCTACTCAGTGCAGGGTGAGGGATGCAATACAGGCAAAGCCGCCTATTTCATAAGGGTGGGAGGGTGCGATATCTGCTGCAGCTGGTGTGATACGAAGCACTCATGGAATGCTGCGCTGCACCCGCTGGTGCCGGTGGAATCAATAGTGTCAAATGTGCTTGCTGCCGGAGCAGACTCTGTTGTAGTTACCGGTGGTGAGCCCCTTATGTGGAACATGAATCCGCTTTGCATGCAGCTTAAAGACAGGGGAATAAAAACATTCCTGGAAACCTCCGGAGCTTATCCGCTCACAGGTACCTGGGACTGGATCACCCTCTCTCCGAAGAAGGGATCGCCCCCGCTGCCAGGGATATGGTCCGTGGCTGATGAATTGAAGGTTGTAATACAGCATGGCATTGATTTTGAGGATGCCGAGGTGTACAGGCAGAAAACCGGGCCCGGCTGCCAGCATCTGTTGCAACCGGAATGGAGCAGGTACAGTGAGATGATAGGTATGATAACCGAGTATGTTAAAAGGCATCCTGACTGGCGGGTCTCGCTGCAGGCACATAAATTCATGCATATTCCCTGAATGGGTTTGAGAACTACCATACTGTCACTGATGATGACCGTGCTGCTGAACCAGTTCACTGTCACCGCTCAGAATTTCCATACTCGCTCAAACAAGGCTCTCAAATACTACGATCAGGGTAAGCGTGATTATGAACTTCTTTATTATGACCGGGCGGAAAACAATCTCCGGCTGGCTGTGAAGGAGGACAACCGCTTCTATGAGGCTCACGTACTTCTTGGCCAGCTTTATACTGACACCGGTGACTGGGAAAAATCGGTGACACATTACAGATATGCTGTAAAAATTGATTCGCTTTTCTTTCCGCCTGCACTCTACAGCCTGGGCAGGGCAGAGCTGAGGACCGGGAGATATTTCGAGGCACTGAACCATCTGGAGGCTTTCCTCAAACAGCCGGGCGGCACACCCAGGTTGCGTGGCGAGGCGGAGAAAATGATTGCCAGCTGTCGTTTCGCCCTGACTTTCCCTCCGTCACTCTTTGAGAGGGAGCCTGTGAGTGCCGGTGACTCGGTCAATACCGTTCTTGACGAGTACTGGCCATCGGTCACGGGTGACGGACAGCAGCTGATCTTTACTCGCGAAGTAAAACGGGCAGCAGGTTATGGCCGTGATTACAACCGTGACAGGCAGGAAGACTTTTACATCAGCAGATGGACTGCCGACGGTTACTGGGGCACGGCGCGCAACGCCGGGGCTCCTCTGAACACTGCAGGCAACGAAGGGGCACAGTCAATCGCCTCCGACGGCCGATATATGTTTTTCACTGCCTGCGACCGGAATGACGGACAGGGGAGGTGTGACATCTACTTTTCTTCAAATGACGGCAACAGGTGGTCACCGGGATTGAATCTAGGCCCACCGGTCAACTCTGCATACTGGGAGTCGCAGCCATCAATAAGCCCAAACGGAAGAATGCTCTTCTTCGTCAGCAACAGGCCTGGCGGCATGGGAGGCATGGATATATGGTACTCTACCCGCGGCCGCGACGGAAAGTGGAGGAAGCCTGTTAATCCCGGCAAGGAGATAAACACTTCGGGTGACGAATTTTCTCCCTTCATTTATTTTAACGGCCGGACACTCTATTTTTCTTCCAACGGCAGGGAATCCTTCGGAGGTCATGACATTTATGTCACTACGATGGAACGTGACTCAACCTGGACCACACCGGAGAATCTGGGTCCTCCCGTGAATACCCCGGCAGATGAGACCGGTCTTGTAATAGAATCATCAGGCAGACGGGCCTATTTCTCCTCGGTCAGAAACAAGGACAGAGGCAAGGATATCTATTATCTTGATCTTCCAGAAGAGATTCAGCCTGAGCCTGTTTCATATTTCAAGGGTACTGTCATTGACAAGGCCTCAGGTCAGCCTATCATAGCCAGGTATGAGCTGACAGACCTTACCCGGAGAGCGGAGGTGATCAGTTCTGTCACAGACGGCAGGGGAGAGTTCTTCGTCTGCCTGCCACAGGGAAGCAGCTACGGATTGAATGTGACTGCAACCGGATATATGATATTTTCGGAGAACTTTGACTTCGTCGAAGGCTACACATCCTCGGAGCCTTACCAGAAGACCATCGCCCTGAACAGGGTAAGGGAAGGAGAGTTCATGAGGATGTACAACGTGTTTTTCGATACCGACTCCTGGGAGTTGCTGGAGTCATCGCTGCCGGAGCTGGAACAGCTGCTTGAGTTCCTGAATGTCAACCCGACAGTTGTTATAGAAATAGGCGGCCACACAGATTCTGACGGCAGTGAAGAACATAACCTGGGCCTCTCCGAGAAAAGGGCAAAATCGGTAAGGGAATTTCTTGTGAAGAGAGGTATAGCAGGAGAGAGGATCTTCTCACACGGATACGGGGAGACCTCTCCTGTGGCGGACAATCTGACACCTGCCGGAAAGAGGCTCAACAGACGGACTGAAATAACTATCCTGTCTGAAGGTACAATCAATCAGTAAGCTGACACAGTTTGTGCCTGAGGCTTTCTGCGGCCGGCAGAAGATGACAAAAGGAGGGGGACGTGCGACCCCCTCCTTCCTTCTCTAATCAGACATTTGTAGACCTTCAGAGAATCAGATTGCTATCTTATTCTCCGAAGAGGAACCGGTTAGTATTTTCAACCCGGGACTTTCTTTTACTGGCAATGAGACAAATACGGATGTTCCTCCTGCTTCGTTTGGCTCCACCCTGATAGAGCCATCCATTGCAAGAATAAGATTTCTGGCCAGGATTAAATTCATAGCGGAATAGGTATCCTGACTTTCGGAATGTTGGATCTCAGGATTGTCGGAAAGCAGCAGATCACTGCTTCTGGGGTAACCCTGGCCAGAATCTTTTACGTAAAATGTTGTCTTCTCATCGTTGTAGGTGCACCCCACCTTTATAAACCCTGAAAAAGTGTGGTCAAGTGCATTCCTGAAGAGATTACTGATTATTCTTGTTGTCCGGGCAGCGTCAAGCTTCAGCATCAGCCTGTCCGGCAGGTTATCTTCCTGTATCAGAACGACATTGTCGCGTCCCTTTTTCCTCATGAAAACCCTGAAATCAGAGGTAAGTGACTCGAACAGCCTTGTAATGTTGGTCTCACGCAAGCTCTCCCTTGATGATCCTGTTTCGAGGACCGCCGTATCAAAGAAATTTTCAAACAACCCGATCAGCTGTTCGCATGAGGAGATTATCTGCTCTGAGAACTCTCGTTTCTCACTGTCGCTGAATCTCTCGTTATTCATAAGGTAGGAGAAGGCAACAATGGAGTTCATCTGAGTTCTTACCTCATGTGAAACGCCTGCAAGTATATTTGGTTTGTTGATCATTTTGTCCAGTTTTTCCTGCCCTGTCACCCCTGCTGAACCCATCTCATTCCAGTTATTGCGAAGAATCTCGAACATATGAACAGTATTAGTCTTCTATTTCAGTTTACGTGACAGCCTGGCAGCCTTTCTGCTGTACCTGCTCTCCGATGCAACTATCGAGCTGAACTGGCTCAGTGCCTTTTCCCGGTTGCCGGTCATCATGTAGCATAATCCCAGGTACCATTGCGCATCTTCAAGGTAGAGGTTGTCATTGTGTTCTATGACGCGGGTGAATGAACCGCTTGCCACCGGATAGTTTTTCACTTCCATATTAGCCATACCGTGCATGA
Source organism: Bacteroidales bacterium (assembly GCA_034002785.1). Taxonomy (GTDB): domain Bacteria; phylum Bacteroidota; class Bacteroidia; order Bacteroidales; family VadinHA17; genus SR-FBR-E99. The sequence continues at coordinate 39,006 of JAVEZX010000010.1, read as the reverse complement.
AGACCGATTCCATATCATTCCGGTCTGAATTGATTATCTGTTCAAGGTACGTTATGGCCTTTTCATACTCCTTTGCAGAGTAGGAGGCTATTGCGTTTTCCATCAATGCATTTCCTTCACCGGAGGCTGACCTCACCCCTCCCGGAGATTCGTAGCGATCATAATTGGAGGCATATAGTTTTTCAGGTGATGCATCTGGTCTCATCTCCAGATATATTGCAGTTGAAATGACAGCTATGAGGGCAACTGCGGCAGCGTACCTCGCACTGTTCATAACTATCCCTCGCAGAGGTGCAGCGGCACGTTTTTTCCTGCCTATCACACTGAGCTTGTTCCTCAGTTCCATTACCTGCCTGTCGGCAATGATCTCATCTGTCTTTCGTCTGAGATTCACCTCCCTTGCCAGCTCAGGATCCTTCTTCATCTCGCCCGCCAGCCATTCACTGCCTGCTCTGTCAGTCCGGCCTCCTAGCCAGTCTTCAATGGCATTGTTGACATTCTTTGTCTTCATCTCGATATTATTATTTCACACTTATAAAAAACTATCCATCAGTTAGTTAATTACAATCAGCCTGTTACTTCCAGGGTGCCCCACCCTGGGGCGCCTGCGCTCCCGGATGAACGGACCGTGTCTGCCCCCGGCAGACCCTTCCCCGTCAATATATATTTTCCTGTCGGCTCTCGCCGGCACTGTATTATAATCAGATCTCGATTATCACCGGAGGCCTGGTAGGTTCTGTACCCGTATTGTTTCTGCCACCGTTGCCGCCGCGAATATTTATCATTTCCTCGTTTGAAAGTACAAATTCTGTGAAGTTTTCAATTGTCAGGGTTTTCATGTTTTCAAAAATTAAATTTTTAATCAGGGTTTAATTGGCATTTATACCGTACATGTCAGATGATGCCGTTTTGTGACACGAAAAAATCAACTTTTTTTCAAAAAAAATGCAACAAGCTGAATGACAGTCATTTATAAGATGTAAAATGTTACTGTCACTTTAACGGATTGTTTTATACTTTTACCGACGGAAGAGAGAAGAACCACATTGATGAGCCCTGGTGCACAAATAATAGCCATTGCTTACCTGTTTTTTGCTGTTTTATCCGGATCACCTGCATCAGCGCTCGGAACCGGGCAGCAGGCGACAGGAGGCTTTGACCGGTTAACTGACGGGGAGAAGAGACTGCGAGAGATGACGGACTCACTCTCCTTTCTGCTTGAGATGAGGGTTGAAGAACCGGGCATGGTAAAATTGGCCTCGGATCTGGAATCCGTCATTTCCTCCTTTATTATCAAGGATACTGTTTTGCTTTCTGACGCATATTATTTTGCGGGTGTTCAGTATTATCAGTCGAACCAGATTGGCAAAGCCTTTAACTGTTTCAGTATTTCCGTCTCTTACAGGGAGCGTCTTTCGCTTACTGACCGGAGATACGCCAACGGGCTTGCCAATATGGCTGTATCGCTCTTAAGAACAGGCGATTATGTCCGGGCGTCCGGGCTCGGAATCAGGGCTCTTGAGGCCAAGCGAACAATTTCAGGCAGTGACTCATCAGGTCTGGCAACCAATTACGTTAACCTGGCCAGCATAAACCTTGAGTTGAATGAAACAGAGCGTGCAATTGAAATGGCCGAAGCAGGGCTGAGGATTGCCCGGCTCTACCCCAGCGAGGTAACGGATAAGGTCAGAGCTGACCTGTATCATGTCATAGGACTGGGCCTATACCGAAGCCAGGAATACACCAAATCCCTGGCGTACTGTGGTCAAGCACTAAGAATGTATGACAGGAACCCGGCTTCCAGTGTTGATTCGAGGATACTGATGCATAATACAATGGCCCAGGTTCACCGGAGGCTGGATCAGCCGCGGGAAGCGGAGGAACAGTTCCGCAAGGGTCTGGCAATCAAGGATGGCCGGAATACACAGGATAAATTCCTGCTTTACATTAACTATGCAGGTTTCCTGATACAAAACGGACGTGTGGCTGAGGGAGAGCAAGTCCTGGAGTCGGGACTTGACAAGGTGAGAAGTACGTTCGGCCCGCAAAGCCGTGAATATTACATGATGCTTGCATCGGCTGCGGAATTTGTATATAATGACCCGGGGAACAGGGATCGGTCGATTGCCATTTATGATGAGTGTCTGGAATACGTCCGCAAAAATCCGTCGGATCATTTAATGAAGAAGTTCATTCTTGTAAGATACGCAACGGAACTGTCAAAGGCGGGGAGATACTCAGAGGTGCTTGATCTGACTGATTATCTCGCTGTTGTTCCCGTAACAGATATCAGGGGCGCGAGTGATACCGTGACGGCAAATGGTATCTCGGTGGAAGATCTGTTCCTTCTGGGATTAAGGTATGACGTCCTGAATGTAGTTGCGGCCAGAGAGAGTAACGTGGATCTTCTGAGGCAGGCCGTGGCCACCGGACGCAGGATTACTTCACTGTATGACCGGCAGAGGCTTGAGATGAGTGAGGAAGAGAGCCGAACCAGCCTCAGCTCTTCAGCCAGGGATGTATATACGGGCTTAATTGACAACTACGCTTCGCTTTATGAGGCCAGCGGTGACCGTGAATCGCTGGAGGGTCTGTTTGAATATGCCGAGAGGAGCAAGGTAGCCGGTTTCCTCGCCTCCATGAGGGAGCTGAACGCAGCCCGTTTCTCGCTGCCGGCCGAGCTTACTGAGCTTGAGTCCGGTATACGCAGCGAGATAGGGTTTTACCGCGAGCTGATAACAAACGAAAGGCTAAAGGCACTGCCTGACACTCAGAGGCTGGCTACCTGGGAGAGTGTCACCTTCAGGCTGCTTCGCTCGCGTGATTCACTTGTGAATATTTTTGAGCAGGATTATCCGGCTTACTATAACCTGAAATTCAGGAACGAAGTCACCCCGTTGCGTGATGTCGGCAAAGTCATCGGTCGCAGGGCAAACCTCCTGAGCTATGTTCTTACGCAGGACAAGCTTTACATCTTTGTTACAAATCAAAGGAGGAGCGAGGTGATAATAAATGATATCGACTCCTCCTTTCACGGATTGCTGAAACGTTTCCGGGCAATGGTGTCAACGCCGCCGGACCCGAGCGGTTCGCGGGCTCCTTTCAATGAATACATGGACCTGGCTTACAGCCTGTATCGCATAATTCTGGAGCCTGCAGAGCCTTTTCTTACCGGTGACAAGATAGTCATCTCTCCGGACAACCTGCTTTCATATCTGCCCTTTGAAACGCTGGTGACTGAAGAGTTCCGAAGTCCCGGCCTGCTATACCGGGAGGCACCGTTTGCCCTCAAGAAGTACAGGTTTTCATACATATACAGCGTGACTCTTTCATCGGAGACGTTGCAGCGCAGCAGGAGCCTGAACAACAGGCTGATAGCTTTTGCTCCCTCCTATGAGGGAGTTGAGATAGATGATTCCCTTCTTTTATCCTGGCCTTCTCTGCGGGGAGAGATACGTGAGCTTCCATATGCAATTATGGAAGCAGATGATGCTGTAGATCAGTGCGGAGGGCGTGCCTTCACAGGGGCTGAAGCCAGTGAGGGAGCCTTCAAGCGCGAAGCGAAGAACTACAAGATCATTCACCTGGCCATGCACACACTGGTTGACGATGCCAGGCCCGCGTTTTCCAGGATGCTATTCACTGCCTCCGGCACTGACAATGAGGACGGAATGCTTAATACCTACGAGGTTTACAGCCTCCCGCTCGAAGCAATGATGGTGGTGCTGAGCTCCTGCAATACAGGGTCGGGGATGCTTGTTAACGGGGAGGGCATATTAAGCCTGGCACGCGGCTTCCTTTATGCCGGAAGCCGTTCAGCAGTGATGTCGATGTGGGCAGTGGATGATATATCGGCCTCAGAGGTGATACACTCCTTCTACAGGAATCTCAGAAGCGGGCGTACGAAGAGTTCGGCACTCCGCAACGCGCGGCTGAGCTATCTGGAAGATGCCTTGCAGAGACGGTCTCATCCATACTACTGGTCTGCGCTTGTGATATACGGTGATGATACCCCGTTGTGGTATAACAGGGTAAAGCTTTACACGGGACTGCTCTTTTTCATGCTTGTGGCAACGTTTCTTTTTGCGCTGGTCTACAGAGGCCCCAGGTCCTGATACTCCGGATCCGTTTTAATGATCTCCATCAATGCCTCCTTGCAGAGGTATTTCTTTCTTCTTGCGTACTCTTCATTCTTAAAACCCATCCTGCGTGCGATCTCTTCATATGAAAGGCCTTCACCGAAGAGCGTCAGAATCCTCTGGCAATCCTCCCCCAGCAGGGCAAAGGAACGGGTGACTAAACGCTCCATCAGGGCATTGTTAGCCTCTTCTGCTGCAGAGTTGTCTTCCGGGTCAGCAGTAATCGAGACCAGCCTTGAACGGTATCTGAGCTGGGTGTTCCATACGTTTCGGGCTACCCCGAAGAAATACCCTTTCAGGTCAGTTGTCAGACTGAATCCTTCACCAGTGACCTGTTTGTAGAGTATGACAACTGTCTCCTGGAGGACTTCATGGATGTCATCTTCAGATCCGCTGTTTTTGCTCAGGTGATCACGGATCATCCCGAAATAGGCCTCGTAGAGGTAGGTCAGAATCCTGTTGTCCTGCCTCCTGATACCATCAATGATGTCAGCGTCCGAAAACTTTCTGAATAATCCCAAGCAAGCGGTTTAATTGGCAAATATACAATTTCCGCAATCGATTCCTGAAAAAAGGAGTCAACTACAAATGCGGCGTCTCTGCCGCGACCACGTAAATAATTGGATATATTTACGCATTCAAAATTCCACTCCGCAGATTCAATGACATATCCTTTCGTAAGGCAATATGATGCAATGGATTGTGGGCCGGCATGCATCAGCATGGTAGCCCTGAGTCACGGCAAGCGCCTGTCGCTCGAAACAATCCGTAAGAGAGCATGGATCACACGTGAGGGAGTCTCTTTCCTTGGGCTGAAATCGGCTGCAGAGAGCATCGGTTTCAGGGCGGCAGGAGTGAAGATACCTTTCAGCAGTCTTAGGGATGGAGCTCCACTGCCTTGCATTGTACACTGGCGGCAGAACCATTTTGTTGTGGTGAACAGGGTAAGCAGCAAAACCGTATGGGTGAGTGACCCGGCTATCGGCAGGCTGAAGATGACCCATGACGAGTTCCTTCAGGGCTGGCTGCCGGGCGAGACGGGTGAAGAAACATCCGGGCTGGCACTGTTGCTGGAACCGGGTCCTTCTTTTAATGAGCTGCATGATGACCCTCCTCCCAAGGGCGGATTTGAATTCCTGTTGCCCTATCTCAAACCCTACCGCCGGCAGATAGTACTGCTTATTCTCGGACTTATCCTTTCGGGAGGCATACAGCTCCTCTTTCCCTTTATGACGCAGGCCATCATTGACAGGGGGATTGCAGGACGGGACATAAGTTTTATCTGGCTGATTCTTGCAGGACAGCTGGCCCTTACCATTGGACGGCTTGCTGTTGAGTTCACCAGGGGATGGCTGCTTCTGCACGCCGGGTCGAAGCTCAACATAAGCATCGTCTCGGATTTCCTGGCCAGGCTGATGGGTCTGCCCATCGCGTACTTTGACACAAAGCTCAACGGAGATATACTTCAACGCATTGATGACAACGGCAGGATCGAGAGTTACCTGACATCCTCAAGCCTTGCCATTCTCTTTTCGCTGTTCAACTTCATTGTCTTCGGAGTAGTTCTGGGCATCTACAGCCTGAAGGTTCTGCTTGTCTTCCTGACCGGCACAGCCCTTTACGTACTTTATGTTACGCTCTTCATGCCCGCAAGGGAGAGGCTTGACAACATCAGGTTCATGCAGATGTCTGAAGCCGGCAACCGGATGATCAACATAGTGAACGGCATGCAGGAGATCAAGCTGGCTGGCAATGAAGCCTCCAACAGGCGGGAGTGGGAGACGATGCAGAAGGAGATCTATGCCACCCGTGTCCGCGGGCTCCGGATAATGCAGTTCCAGACTGCAGGAGGAACACTCATACACGAATCAGTCAACATAATTATTACAGTAATATCCGCCACTCTGGTTATCAACGGTTCACTGACACTTGGGATGATGCTTGCCGTACAGTTCATCACAGGGCAGCTCAACGGACCCGTCTCCCAGATTGTCAGCTTCATGAGGGCAACCCAGGATGCACAGATCAGCCTTGGCAGGCTGGCGGAGGTGCATGCCATGGAGCCGGAAGAGGTGGCTCGGACCAGCGAGGCAGATATGCCTGAGAGAGCTGATATTGAAATAAGTAACCTCTCATTCCGGTATGAGGGGCCAGGCTCGCCATGGGTTCTCCGGAATCTGGGTCTTGTCATCCCGGCCGGAAAAATCACTGCCGTGGTGGGGGAGAGCGGTTCGGGCAAGACAACTCTTCTGAAGCTGTTGCTTGGCTATTATCCTCCGGCCGGGGGAAGCATAAAAGTCGGAGGAATAGAACTGGACGGAATAAGCATCTCTTCGCTCCGCAGGAAGACCGGAGCCGTGATGCAGGAAGGATACATCTTCCCGGACACGATCCTAGGGAATATTGCTCCCGGTGATGATAATCCTGACGCTGACAGGGTGGCCGAGGCTGTGAAGGTGGCCAGCCTGCAGCAGTTGATTGACAGTCTCCCCTCGGGCCTCAGGACCCGTATCGGACAGGGTGGCCACGGACTCAGCCAGGGGCAGCGTCAGCGTATTCTTATAGCAAGGGTGGTATACAAGCAGCCGTCCCTGCTGCTTCTTGATGAAGCCACCAGTGCTCTTGACGCATCAAATGAAAGACAGATTGTTGAAAACCTCGCCGGATTCTATTCAGGCAGAACGGTTGTCATCGTGGCTCACAGGCTGAGTACGGTGCGGCATGCCGACAGAATTGTGGTGCTTGAGGGCGGTAAAGTGACCGAATCGGGTACGCACGCTGACCTCGCAGCGGTGAAGGGGACCTATTACAGGCTCATAAAAGATCAGCTTGAGCTTGGTCGCTGACTCTCAGCCATTCTTCCTGTCTGAATAGGGCTCGTAATCATCGGGCTGATCCCCGAGGCCGCCTCTCTTCCCGAAAATTCCGCCGGATTTTTCTTTTCCGATGTTATTGTTCTTCTTCGCATACTTGCGGTAGAAAGAGTAACCGGCCAGAGCAAACGCTGCCACCAGGATTATGTAGTCTTTGGTTTCCATTTGTAAATTACCTGAATCTTGATTGGCAAATTTAATCATTTTGGAATTTGACCGGAGCCGCATTTCATTTAAATGAGGTATTGGTTTGAGTTTTACCAATAATCCATTATTTTCGTGCTTTGAAAAATGGAGGGGGAATTGCATGCAATCCTTCTTTATATGAAGCACTGAAGAAAAGGGATTAATGATGACTACAAAAAATCCGGGAGACTCTGTTCAGGATGAACAATTCGACGGAACTGAAAAGGCCGCCGAATCTACGCAAGAGACAAATGATGCTGAAGCCCCTGCCTTAGAGCCGGCTGATGCCCTGCCTGCCGCGGAGGATGAGATCCGCGAAGAAGCCGCAACAGATGAAAAGCCTGCTGCAGATGCCGATATCACTTCCACTTCCGACGATGTGGAAAGTAAAGAGGATGACCAACTGACTGTGGAACCGGTTGCGGAGGACGAGACCGCTGTGACCGAAGAACCGGAAGCAGATGAGCCGGCCGGTGAAGAAGCTGACACAGAGGAGACTGCAGTTGCTGATCCGGATAAAGCCGGGGATGAAGCTGCGGAGAAAACCGAAGATGAGTCTGCAGAGGCGGACCAGACGGAGGAAGAACCGGTCAACTATGACGAGATAGAGCTGCCTCCGGTGGATTACAGCGGATTCCCGAGAAAAGAGCTTGTTGAGACGCTGGCACTTATCGTTGAGAACAGGCCTCCGGCAGAGATCATTGACGATGTTGCCCGCATCAAGGAGTTCTTCTACAAGAAGACGAAGGCCGAGTTCAACGAAAAGCGGCTGAACTTTGCCAAGGAGGGAGGCAACATAGAGGATTACAAATCCGAACCGGATGAACTTGAGAACAGAATCAAGGGCATCCTCGAGACATACCGCAGTCGCAGGAGCGATTTCAACAGGATACAGGAGAGTGAGAAGCAGGAGAACCTTCGCAGGAAGCTCGAGATAATAGAACAGATAAAGGACCTTGTTAACCGTGAGGAAGCCATCAACAAGACCTTTCAGGAGTTTCGCAACCTGCAGAACTCCTGGCATTCAACCGGCATTGTTCCGCAGACGGCTGTCAAGGATCTGTGGGAGAACTATCACCACAGCGTGGAGATGTTCTATGACTACATCAAGATCAACCGTGAGCTCAGAGACCTTGATCTGAGAAAGAACCTCGAGTCCAAGATAGTTCTCTGTGAGAAGGCGGAGGAGCTGCTTATTGAACCCAATGCCGTCACAGCGTTCAAGCTTCTGCAGGATTACCATAATCAGTGGCGGGAGATCGGCCCGGTACCCCATGAGAACAAGAACGACGTCTGGGAGCGTTTTCGCGAAGCCACAACCAAGGTAAACAAGAGACATCACGAGTACTTCGAGAAACAGAAGGATGACCAGAAGAAGAACCTCGATGCAAAAACTGCTCTCTGTGAAAAGGTAGAGGAGATTGCTGCAGGTGAGATACTTACTTTTGCCGATTTCAAGGAAAAATCCGATGCTATTCTCGAGTGTCAGAAGCTCTGGAAGACAATCGGTTTCGCCCCGAAGAAGCACAACAACAAGATATACCAGCGATTCAGGACGGCATGCGATAATTTCTTCGAGAAGAAACGCGCCTTCTTTGCTGACAGCAAGGAGATCCAGGTAAAGAATCTTCAGCTCAAGACAGAGCTCTGCCTCAAGGCTGAAGCCCTTCAGGAGAGTACTGACTGGAAGGAAACCTCCGAGATGCTCATCCGGCTCCAGAAGGAGTGGAAGGAGACAGGACCCGTGCCGAAAAAATACTCCGAAAAAATCTGGAAACGGTTCCGCAAGGCGTGTGACACCTTCTTTACCCGGAAGTCTGAATTTTTTGCCGGCAGGGATACCTCTTACGAAGACAACCTGAAATCCAAGCTGGCAATCATTGAGGAGCTCGAGGCCTTTGATCCGGGTGATGACATGAAGGCGGGCTTCGAGAAGCTCAAGGATATCCAGAAGCGGTGGACTGAGATCGGTTATGTTCCTTTCAACAGGAAGGAAGAGATCGCACGCCGTTACAAGGAGGCTCTCAATAAGAAGTTTGACAAACTGAAGCTTGATGACGAGGACAAGAATATCCTTCGGTACAGGAGCAAGGTAGACAGTGCCAGATCCAATCCCCGTGCAGCCAGCAAGGTAAGAAGCGAGCGCGAGAAATTCTACAGCAGGATCAAGCAGCTCGAGAGTGATATCGTTCTGTGGGAAAACAACATCGGGTTCTTCGCCAAGTCGGCCAAAGCTGACACCATGATCAGGGAGGTTGAGGAAAAGATAGCCGAAGCCAGGAGGAACATCAAGCTGCTGGAGGAGAAGGTAAAGCTTATTGACAGCTCAATGTACGAAGATTAGCAATCGCTACTCCAATAAGAAGAAAACAGCATCAGCAGTGACGGACGTAAAGTATATTTTTGTTACCGGTGGAGTCACCTCTTCACTGGGCAAGGGCATTATTTCTGCCTCCCTGGCGAAACTTCTGCAGGCGCGGGGCTATTCGGTCACAATCCAGAAGCTTGATCCCTACATCAATGTTGATCCCGGCACTCTTAATCCCTACGAGCATGGTGAGTGTTTCGTAACGGTTGACGGAGCGGAGACCGATCTTGATCTGGGTCATTATGAGCGTTTTCTGAACGTTCATACGTCACAGGCCAACAATGTCACCACAGGCAGGATATACCAGTCTGTGATCAATAAGGAGCGGAAGGGTGATTACCTAGGAAAGACAGTTCAGGTAATACCGCACATCACCGATGAGATCAAGCGGAGCATTAAGCTCGTCGGTTCCGGAGGAAGTTACGAGATAGTAATCACGGAGATCGGCGGGACGGTTGGCGACATTGAATCGCTGCCCTACATAGAAGCCGTAAGGCAGCTGCGCTGGGAGCTTGGTCCTCAGAACTGCATCGTCATTCATCTTACGCTTGTCCCTTTCCTTCATGCTTCCGGAGAGTTGAAGACAAAGCCCACGCAGCATTCAGTCAAGATGCTCCTGGAGGAGGGAATTCAGCCTGACGTCCTGGTACTTCGAACCGAACATCCCCTCACCGATGACCTCCGGAGGAAGGTTGCCCTTTTCTGCAACGTCGAAGCCGGAGCCGTGGTTGAGTCAATAGACGTCTCAACGATCTACGAGGTGCCCATTCGCATGCAGAAGGAGATGCTTGACCAGACGGTTCTGCGCAAGCTGGGTCTGCCTGCAGGTGAAGAGCCCCCGCTTGTAGAGTGGAAAGAGTTCCTTCACAAGCTTAAGAATCCGAAACACAGGCTTAAAGTGGCCCTTGTCGGTAAGTATGTCGAGCTGGCTGACGCCTACAAATCGATTACCGAAGCCTTTGTTCATGCAGGTGCAGCCAACGAGGCAGCTATTGAACTGACAATGATCCACTCGGAAGAGATCACTGAAAACAACTATCTTGAAATACTGGCAGGATTTGACGGGATTGTGGTTGCGCCGGGGTTCGGTTCACGGGGTATTGAGGGAAAGATACTGACAGTTAACTATGCACGCACGAATGACATCCCTTTCCTGGGAATCTGTCTGGGTATGCAGTGTGCCGTGATAGAATTTGCACGCAACGTGCTGGGTCTGGAAGGGGCACACTCCACTGAGATAAATCCAAAGGCAAAGCATCCTGTCATTGATCTTATGGAGGAACAGAAGAGCGTAACAGAGAAGGGTGGCACAATGAGGCTTGGCAGCTATGGTTGCGAGCTGCTGCATGGCTCCGAATCGTGGAAATGTTACAGGAAAGAGGAGGTGGCAGAACGACACCGCCACAGGTACGAATTCAATAACAAATATCTGGCAGACTTTCGCAGCGCCGGCATGATTTCATGCGGTACCAACCCGCAATCGGGACTTGTTGAGATCATGGAGATCCCGTCTCACAGCTGGTTCGTTGGAGTGCAGTTTCACCCCGAATACAGCAGCACCGTGGTGAAGCCTCATCCTCTCTTCGTAGGATTTGTCAGAGCATGCATCAAGAAAAAGCAATTATAGATAAAAGGGAATAAAAGACTAATGGATAGGAATACAATTACCGGCATCGTACTTATTTTTCTGATCTTTCTCGGGTTCAGCCTCTACAACAATCACAGAACCGGGAAGTTCTTCGAAGCCGAAACGGAATATGCAGACTCACTGTATGCTGCAGGCAATTATGACCAGGCACGTGAGTCATATATAAGGGCACTGAATTTCAAGCCCAAAGACCAGCCTACCATCAATAAGGTGATGGAGCTCAACAACAGGCTTGGCATGGGAACAGCAGCACCGCAGGTACAGGCTGGAACAGCCGCCTCTGACACTTCATCTGCAGCCTCTGCAGTTAAGCCGGTTGTTGTGGCTGACAGCAATGCCTACGGGGTGTTTACTTCCAGGGTCTCAGGTGAGGACAGCTTCTACACCCTGGAAAACGATCTGATGGTCATGAAGGTCTCCGCCAGGGGCGGCAAGGCATACTCGGTGATGCTCAAGAATTACACCACGCATGACGGACGGCCTGTTGTACTCTTTGACGGCGATTCTACAGTTTTCGGCTTTAAATTCTTTACGGTTGATAATAAACCCATCAGGACTGACGAGCTCTACTTTGTCCCGGTAAGCTATAACGGCACGATAACGGCAACCAGTGGTCCGGCAAGCCTGACAATGAGGCTCGTGGCAGCCAACGGTGCTTATATTGACTATATATATACAATGCTCCCCGGCGAATACATGGTCAATTTCGAGTCCAGGTTCAACGGTCTTGCCCCCGTTATACCTGCAAACACAACATCTCTGGCCCTTGACTGGAAGATGTATGTTCCGCAGCAGGAAAAGGGAAGGCAGAATGAGGATATGTACACTGGCCTGAAGCACAAGGTCTACCAGGAGGGTGTGGAGGATCTTGGCGGTGTCAGGATGCAGAGGCAGAAGAAGGATGTAGTATCGGAAAGCCTGATGAGGACTGACTGGATTGCATATAAGGATCAGTTCTTCTCATCGGTTGTCATTGCGGAGGATTTTTTCATCAATGCCGCAGTCTCATCAACCAATGCCGATCCCACATCGAGATACCTGAGGTTCTTCGAGTCGGAGATAGGTGTTCCCTACACTCACGGTGACAGCAGCGTCGTCAACATGAAGTTCTATTTCGGCCCCAACAGCTTCACTCTCATGAAGAAGTATGACATGCAGCTGGAAGAGCTCGTGTTCCTTGGCCGGAACATCATAAGGGGGATTAACCAGTTCGTGATTATCCCGATCTTCAACGTGCTGGATAACTTTATTGTCAGTTACGGACTGATAATTCTGATCCTGACCCTCCTAATCAAGGCTGTCCTCTTCCCTCTTACGCACAAGTCGTTTATAAGTCAGGCGAAGATGAGGGTGATGAAGCCGATGGTTGACGAGCTTGCGAAAAAGTATCCGAAGCAGGAGGATGCCATGAAGAAGCAGCAGGCTACAATGGAACTTTACAAGAAGGCCGGCGTAAGTCCGATGGGAGGATGTCTTCCTATGTTGCTTCAGATGCCTATCCTCTTTGCCATGTTCCGTTTCTTCCCGACCTCCATAGAGCTGAGGCAGCAGGGATTTCTCTGGGCAAAGGACCTGTCAACCTACGACAGCATACTTGATCTTCCCTTCACCATACCGATGTACGGTGACCATGTAAGTCTCTTCACCCTGCTAATGACTGCATCGACACTCATATCAACCAAGATCACCAATCCGGCAGGCGGCCAGGAACAGATGCCGGGGATGAAGACGATGATGTACCTTATGCCTGTGATGTTCATGCTCATACTGAACAACTTCTCAGCCGGTCTTACATATTATTACTTCCTTGCTAACGTAATTACGATTATCCAGACTCAGGTGTCACGTCGTTTCGTAAGTGAGAATGAGATACTTAAGAAGATTGAAGAAAACAGGAAAAAGCCAGTAAAAAAGTCGAAGTGGCAGCTTCGTCTTGAAGAGGCTTCGAAGCGCGGCGGACGCCCGTTGCCTAAAAAATAGACGGTAAAAACTGCTTTTCAGCATTTTTTAACATTTTGTTTCTAAAGTCTCCTTTTTCTAAAAAAATAAGGCTAATTTCGTGCTTTAATTTTAAATGAAATGGGGAAAAAGGTTAAAAACAAAGACATTGCCGCAAGACTAGGTCTTTCGGGCACGTTGGTATCATTAGTGCTGAACAATAAGGCAGATCAGCACGGAATCAAGAAAGAGACACAGGAGAGGGTTCTCGCAGTGGCGAAGCAGATGGGGTATTTCAATGCTGCTGGTGAGAAAGGTGAGCCGGTACCGGCCGAAGAGAAGCCGGGAATAATCGGAATGGTGGTTCCCTCGATGAATGATCCGTTCATCTATGAGATCACTCCATACCTGCAGAAGGCTTTTTCGAGTATTGGCCTTGGCTTTTCGGTCTTTACGAGGGATCCGGACGACCTGCGTTTCAACAGGCTTACAACTTCGCTGAAAAAGTTTTTCAGCGGAATGATTCTTGTCGGCAACGCGGCGGATGACAGCGTAGTAAGGGCTCTCAACCGTGACTCATACCCGGTTGTGCTTCTTGAAAAGAGCATAAAGAGGATGAGGCTTAACACCGTCTGCTCGGACAGGATAGCCGGGGCTGCCATTATGACACAGCATCTTACATCCCTTGGGCTTAAGAATCTTCTGATTATTTCAGGCGAAGATTCCGCTTCATATGACAAGGAGATGCTTGAGGAGCTCAGGAATTCGACGAAGAAGACCAAAAACTTTGATTCGGTGCATTTTACCGTGGCCGGGCTTCCGAAAGCCGGTGACAAGTTTGATTTTTCCGCGATAGAGAATTTTCTCAGGCCTCCGCACAGGAGTGATGCCATCATCGTGCTTAACTCGCAGCTGGTCTTCCCGCTTTACCTGGCTCTGCAGGCCAAGAATATCAGGATACCGCAGGATGTGGCACTTGTCTCTATGGAAGACGGAATTGGGTTTGATCTTCTGACCACTCCGGTCACCAGGTTGCGCAGGCCCCTTGCGGCTATGTCGCTCAAGGTAGCCAACATCATCTGGTCCGAGGTCAAGAATCAGGGCAAGAGCAAATATAAGCGCCAGGTCAACATGGCTCCCGAACTTCTGATCAGGAGCAGTTGCGGCTCTTATCTAAAATAATTCTTAATGACATGGATCATCAGGCTGCCGGTTTTATTCTTCATGGCAGTGCTGCTCTCATGCAGCGGCAGTCATCTTGTTGATGACAACTCATTGCGGGAAGCAATAGCTGAAGACTTCAGGTCTAGGTCTGAGATTCACGGTACGTCGCGCAGTGACCTGTTCGGTATGGCTGACACCATCAGTGACGGGGCGTTGCGTGAAGCTGTAACCTTTCTGCTGGCATACATGCCGTTGAGCGATCTGGCCGTATATGAGCCTGATTACCTGGCGGCCAATGCCTCTTTTGCCCTTCGTGCAAGGAGAGAACTGCCGTGGGGTAAGGAAGTTCCGGCTGAAATCTTCCTGAATTTTGTACTGCCCCCACGGGTTAACAATGAGAATCCTGATGACTTCCGGACAGTCTGTTACCAGGAACTGAAGGATCGCGTGCAGGGGCTTGGTGCCATGGAAGCCGCACTTGAAATAAACAGGTGGTGTCATGAGAAGGTGGCCTACCAGGCAGCCGATTCACGCACATCGTCGCCTCTGGCTACCATGCTCTCTTCCCGGGGACGGTGCGGAGAGGAATCCACATTCACGGTTTCCGCCCTTCGGGCAGTGTCTCTCCCTGCACGGCAGGTCTACACGCCGCGCTGGGCACATACTGATGACAATCACGCCTGGGTGGAGTTCTGGATTGACGGAGAATGGCATTACCTTGGAGCATGCGAGCCTGAACCGGTTCCGGACCGCGGATGGTTTACCGAACCGGCCAGGAGGGCGATGCTGATTCATACGAAAGCCTACGGGCGTTATTCCGGGGATGAAAGGATCATAAGCAAAGAAAAATTCTTTACCGAGATCAATACCCTCGGGAGGTATGCTGAGACCAAAGAGCTGAAAGTCATGGTGAGGGATGCATCAGGTAAGCCTGTCCCCGGTGCCATGGCTGCTTACATGCTTTACAACTATTCGGAGTTCTATCCTCTTGCCACGCTGGAATGTGACAGCAGGGGTGAGTGCAGTCTCCTTACCGGATTCGGTACACTACTTATCTGGGCTGATGACGGTGTACGCTCCGGCTTTATAATGGCATCTCCCACGGATACAATTGCCGAAGTCACAATCGGATCTGGAATCCGCACAGATCCTTTCACTGAGCTTCTCCTTGCACCACCTGTCCCTGAACCATTTCCGGGCATTGATCCGGAGCAGGTGCGTATAAATGATATGCTGCTCAAAAGAGGCGACAGCATCAGGCAATCATACATAAATACGTGGTTGGCGGATATCAGCGCAGAGGAGATTGCAAGTGAAGCCGGTCTTCAGTCTGAAACCGTAAGCCGGCTGCTGAAGTCATCGATGGGAAATTACAGAGCCGTTGCCGGATTTATAAGAGGAGCGGGAGACAGGGCAGGGCTGGCTGTCAGGTTGCTTGAGAATATTTCCGGAAAGGACCTTCGTGATACACCGTCGGATCTGCTTGCCGATCATCTTGATAAGGCACCTGATCCCGCGCCGGGAACAGATACTGCATTATATGACCGGTATGTTCTGTCGCCCAGAATCTCAAACGAGCTGCTGTCACCCTTCAGGACTGCAATCCGGGATCTGCCCTCAGACCTGCGGGAGTCATTCCGTACCAATCCTTCATCAGCCGCGGTATGGATTGATACTGCTATTGTGATCAGTAAAACCGAGAATCATTATGCCACACCTCTGATTCCTGCAGGGGTGCTGAGGCTCCGGATGGCCGACAGCCATTCAAGGGATATATTCTTCGTGGCCTTGTGCCGCACTATCGGAATTCCTTCACGTCTGGCCCCCGGAACGGGAAGACCGCAATACCACATAAAAGGGGAATGGCATGACGTGTGGTTTGAGAGTGAGCCAGGACCGTCCGAAACACCCGGATACATCACATTTATCAGTGAATACCCCGGCAGCGGGTCCACGGAACCGCAAAATCAGGTCAATTTCACTCTTGCACGTATTGAAAACGGCAGGATCAGGACCCTGGACTGGGAATACGGCTTAAAGATAAATGACATGCCTGCCCGCATTCCGCTTGATCCTGGCACCTTGATGCTTACAACCGGTATCAGGGATGAAACCGGCAATGTCATGACCTCTGTCTCATTCCTGGACCTGAAACCCGGAGAAGAGCTGCCGGTAATGGTCACAATTCCTGATTTCCCTGAGGAAAGTGTTGCAGGATTCCCGGTAAATCTTGACTATACCCTTACGACAATGTCAGGTGATGAGGTTCCTCTGGATTCCATCTCAGGCAGGGGAGTGGTTCTGGTGTGGATTGAACCGGGAAAGGAACCCACACGGCATCTTCTCAATGATCTTCCGGAACTGAAGAGTGAATTCGACAGTTGGGGCGGGTGGTTTGTCTTCCTGACTCATCCGGACAGGACTCCGGAGGGATTTGACCCTGAGTCTGTTGCAGGCACACCTGAAAACACCCTTTTCGCTACTGATTCCGGGTTGCAGTTGTTGGACTCTGTGGCCGGGAGCAGCAGGGAGAGACCCTGGCCGGTAGTACTGTACTGCAGCGGTTCCGGAGAGGTTCTCTTTGCATCTGAGGGATACCGGATAGGGACAGGTCAGCAGTTACTCAGGAAATTAAGAAACTGAATCTATATGAAAAGGCTTTTTATTGTTGTTGCATCAGCGATGATGGCTGTGGCATCATGCACATCACCTTCACAGGGTGATATCACGCTGTTTGTTGATCCATTCATCGGCACT
This sequence comes from Bacteroidales bacterium, assembly GCA_034002785.1. Lineage (GTDB taxonomy): Bacteria > Bacteroidota > Bacteroidia > Bacteroidales > VadinHA17 > SR-FBR-E99. The sequence continues at coordinate 21,933 of JAVEZX010000010.1, read as the reverse complement.
GCAGCGCACGGTCATGTCTTCCCGGGAGCAACCACTCCGTTCGGGATGGTGCAGATCAGTCCGGACAACGGTACTTCCGGATGGGACTGGTGCTCGGGGTATAACTATTCTGACTCCCTGATCGCAGGATTCAGTCACACCCACCTCAGCGGTACAGGGATAGGCGACCTTTGTGACATTCTGTTTCTGCCTTCGATGTACGGATTCAATCTTGCGTTACCCGACAGTACCTATTCACTGGCAAAACTCAACAGGACCCTCTTCTCACATAAGGCAGAGCAGGCCAGACCGGGATATTATGCCGTAGCCCTTTCCAGCGGTGTTGATGCAGAGCTGACAGCCACGCCTCGTTGCGGAATTCAAAGGTATACTGCCGTCAAGGACGGCACCATGAGCGTTCTTGTGGACCTGGGGTTTGCCATCAACTGGGACAGGCCTGTTGATTGCAGGCTTGCATGGGACGGCCACTCTCTGACCGGCAGGCGCATATCAGCCGGCTGGGCTGAGAAGCAGTTTCTCTTTTTCGCCTCTGAGTTTTCAGAAGAGCCGGCATCTGTCACCATGCTTGATGCCGGGACTGCAACCTCCACCATGGAAACAGCAGGCCGCAATGTTGCCTGCATTCTTACTTTCGGGATGAAGAAGGGGGAGGAACTGATTATCCGCACAGGCATCTCCGCCGTGGATGAGGCCGGCGCAAAGGGTAACATTGCCGCAGAAATGACCGGATGGGATTTTGCCGGGGCAGCCGCTGCAGCCAGCCAGGCATGGCAGAAACGCCTCCGGGTAGTAAGTGCCGAATCAGCCGATTCAGCACTTCTCAGGGTGTTCTACACCGCACTGTACCATACAATGATGGCGCCAAACCTTTACAACGACGCTGACTCCAGGTACAGGGGCACTGACGGAGAGATAGATACTGCCGTAGGCTTTACCAATTATACTGTCTTTTCACTCTGGGATACATACCGTGCCGCACACCCGCTGTTCACAATAACCGTTCCGGACCTGGTGCCGGACTTCGTCAATACAATGCTCAACATCAGGGAGCAGCAGGGCAAGCTGCCTGTTTGGTCGCTTGCAGGCAATGAGACCAATTGCATGATAGGTTACCATGCCGTGCCGGTTCTGGCAGATGCCGTGCACAAGAAATTTACGGGTTTTGATTATGAAAAGGCCCTTGACGCTGCAGTCCATTCTGCCTCGCTTGACTTTAGGGGGCTGGATCATTACCGCAGTTTCGGATACATTCCTTCCGAACTGGAGAATGAATCTGTGGCAAAGACGATGGAGTACTGCATCGATGACTGGTGTATCTCGCAGATGGCATCAGACATGGGCAGGCAGGATCTGGCCTCCCGGTTTCTGGAGCGGTCACGAAACTACCGCAATCTGTTTGACACCACGATCCTTTTCGTTAGGGGCAGGATGAGCGACGGAACATGGAGGCCTGATTATGATCCGCTCTACTCACACCACACCCGCTCAGACTTTACGGAGGGCAACGGCTGGCAGTATTCCTGGCTCGCACCTCATGACGTTGACGGACTGATATCACTCTTTGGAGGGAAGGATGTTTTTCTCCACAGGCTCGACTCTCTATTCACGGTAAATGAAGAGGTCAAAGGAGAAAACCGCTCGCCGGACATCAGCGGACTCATAGGTCAGTATGCACACGGCAACGAACCGTCGCATCACATAGCCTACCTCTTTACGATGGCCGGAGCCCCGGAGAGGACCGAAGCGATGGTGCGCAGGATCATGGATGAGATGTACACTGACGCAGTGGATGGGATATGCGGCAACGAAGACTGTGGCCAGATGTCCGCCTGGTATGTCTTCTCCGCCATGGGTTTCTACCCGGTCAATCCGGCTGACGGCCGTTTCATCATAGGCAGTCCCGTACTGGACAGGGTCTCTGTGACAATTCCCGGAGGGAAACAGTTCACTGTGGTTGCAGAGGGCAACTCTCCGTCCGCCGTCAATGTTTCTTCGCTTTTTCTCAACGGTGAGAAGCTTGAGCGCAACTATATAACCTATGAGGAGGTTATGGCCGGCGGAGAGCTCAGGTTCGTGATGAAATAACCAGCCTGTTATCACATTGTTGATAATTATAAAGGGGGATTATCGCTCCTGATTATTACCTTTGTCTTATTCTGGTGCTGCCGGTATTTCGGCAGTGAAAAGGGAACCCTGTGAGAATCAGGGACAGTACCCGCTGCTGTGAAGCCCGTTCCGTCGAAAGACGGATCATTACAGCCGGAATTCCCGCCACTGTTCGCCATATGGCGGACGGGAAGGCCCGGTTAGTAGGGATGAGTCAGAAGACCTGCCAGAAGGTATCCTGTTGAAGGAGCTTTCGGGAATAAAAGTCATGATAAAAAGGTCATCAGCCTATATCATCCCTGCGTCACTGAGACGTCTGCCGCATTCAGCGCTTGCCCTGCTGCTTATGCTTATTCCGGCAATTGCACGGGCGCAGGACAGCTTCACCGAGGATACAGTCAATATATCTGCCGTCACTGTCACTGCCCGGGCGGCAGCACGTGTGACCCCATATACAGTGGTAACGGTTGACCCTGACCTCGTCTCACGCCGTAAGGGAGATGACCTGGCGACACTGCTTCAGTCCTCAAGCCTGCTTTATGTTAAAAGGTACGGTAATCACGGACTGGCGTCGGTATCGGTCAGGGGGTTGTCAGGCAGCCACACCCTTGTGACCTGGAACGGGATGCCTGTCAACGCACCGGGCAACGGCTACAGTGACTTCACCGTTATCCAGGTTGCGGCCGCCTCATCAATAGAGATCACGGCCGGTGGCTCTGACCTGAATGACCTGTCCGGATACCTGGGTGGCAAGGTAGAACTTGCCTCCGAGCCGTTATTCGGATCAGGAACAGAGGCCTCAATGAGCCTGAGTGCAGGGAGTTACGGTGATTATGGCTCATCGGCAGTGTTTTCACTTGGCGGCAATAATTTGTCTGTCAGAGCCGGTGCATGGGCACACAGGGCACGTAACGATTTTATCTTCGTCAACCGTGATGCACCCGGAGGAGAGGTACGCTTGAGAAGAACCAACGCTGCATTTGTGTCAGAAGGCATTGCAGGTGATCTTTTTTATCGGACCGGACATTCCGGAATCAGCATGCATCTATGGTTCAACGATGCGGAACGCGAGCTTCCCGGCCCGGTGACAACGGTACAGCAGGATTTCAATGAGAGGCAGACCGACAGGTCTTTCAGGGGTGTTGTAAAGTATTCACTGGAGCACGGCAGACTCACTGCTGATGTGACAGCCGGCGGGCAGCATGAGGCCAACAGGTATTTCCACATGGAGTCCTCATACAACGGCGACAACAGCTCCTCAGCTGCAATGATGAAGGCGAAGATTGCCCTGAGGGTCACTCAGAATACCTCGCTTGAATTTCGTGCCGGAGACAGCTACGAAAAAGCATTCACCCTGAGCTACGACGGTGCGGTGAGCCGGAACCTGCTTTCATTCTCGGTGGCAGGCAGGTCAAATCCACTGCCGAGGCTGAATCTCCTTCTGCAGGCCAGGCAGACGGCAGTGACGGATATGAAGGTCGCCCCTGAGTTCACGGCAGGAGCCTCATGGCTCATGACACCAAACGGTGAACACCTGCTGAAAGCGAGCATTAGCCGCAATTCCAGGCTTCCATGTCTCAATGATCTCTACTGGATTCCCGGAGGTAACCCAGACCTCGTTCCCGAGAATGCTGCCGGTGGGGAAGTCTCATGGTCTTTCCTCAGGGTATGGCCGTCGGGAACACGCGGCAACATCGATCTCACTCTTCATGCTTCACATGTGAACAATCTTATACAGTGGTTGCCCGGACCGTCTGGACTGTGGCAGGCGGAGAATGTAAGGGATGTTAACATCGCAGGGGCAGAAGCCAGGGTTGGAAGGGATCTTTCATTCCGAAACTGGATCATGCGCGGAGTATTCAATTACTCCTTCACCCGATCAGTTGTTGCTGCTACTGAGGTTGCCAACGACAGGTCAGTAGGCCGTCAGCTCGTCTATGCGCCGTTGCATCATGCCAACCTGAATCTGGGAGCCACGAGGAAATGGTTCAGGACAGGCCTGACAGCTGCCTGGGAGAGCAGACGCTATACCACCTCCGACAACAGTGAGTGGCTGCCAGGCTACATCATGACAGATGTCTTTGCCGGAGCCGACTTCAGGACAGGTGCTGCAGGGTGGAGGGCGGAAATTGCAGTAAATAACCTCCCGGGACTGGCCACTGAGAGCGTCAGAAACTACCCAATGCCACTCAGAACATTTATAATAAAACTAACACTGACCTGGTCAGAAAAAGAGAAAAAAGATGAAATACCTGATTAAAACCCTTGTCATTCTTGCCTTTGCGCTTCAGATATCCTGTGAACCGGTTGAGAATCCGTCGCTTTTCCCCCGGGGAGAGGGCATTTTCCTTCTGAATGAGGGAAACTTCAATGCCGGCAACGGGTCGGTTTCGTTTTACAGCACTGAAACCAGGCAAATTTACAATGACCTTTTCAGCGCAGGTAACAATAGGGCTCTTGGGGATATTCCTTCCTTCATGGCTGTTGACGGCAACAGGGGATTCATCGTTGTAAACAACTCGGGTACCATTGAGGCTGTGGATCTGCGAACGATGGAGAGCCTTGGAACTGTCACCGGGCTGAGTTCGCCCAGGCAGATGGTTATTGACGGCAATACAGGTTATGTCAGCAGCCTTACGGAAGATGAGATTACAGTGATCGACCTTGAGAAGACAGAGAAGTCAGGAAAGCTGGAGATCGGGTCAGCCTCGGAGGCAATGGTCATCTCCGGTGGCCGGCTCTTCTCAGCACACTGGTCCGGCGGAAACAGCATTATTGTTACTGATCTCGGATCTGGCGATGTTGTACGGTCCGTAACAGTCGGACTGGAGCCTGAAAGCATGGCGATTGACAAAAACGGCAGGCTTTGGGTGCTTTGCACGGGCGGATGGATGGGAGAGGAGATCCCGAGGATCGTCAGAATCAACACAGTAACGCTTGAAAAAGAAGCTGAGTTCTTATTCCGGACCATTGATGACAATCCCTCTTCACTGACACTCAACCCAACCGGCGATACCATTTTCTATCTTGACGAAGGTGTCAGGAAGATGCCTGTAACAGCCACTGAACTGCCTGTCAGTGCATTTATCCCGGCCGGCAACAGGCTCTTTTACAAGCTTCTGATCGGGCCTGGCGGAACTGTCTGCGTTACTGATGCAATCGACTATCAGCAGAAGGGAGACCTGCTGATCTATAACCGCCAGGGAGAGTTGCTTGACACCGAACATGCGGGAATAATTCCGGGTTTCATGGTCCTGAGAGCAGATTAACCACATTTTGACTAATTTTAGTGCAGAAACAAGTAGATATTGAAGGGACGAATTCTCATAACCAGCCTGTGCCTGCTTGGCTCCTTGCTTCTTAGCGGTCAGACGGAGTTTCCGGTCGGAAGTCCGCTCTTCCCGTCCACGGACAGGTGGCATGAGGCAGCTGTTGATCCCCTGCACGCAGAGGCCATGCGGGCCGTGGAGCAGGTAAAGGGTCAGCCCTGGCGGTTTGCAATTCCTGTAGAGGTGGCATGGAATCCTTCAAATGCGGGCTACACGGTGGCCAGAGGCAATGAGACGGTCTGGGTGCTGCCCGTTTCGTCAAAGGGTGCCCTGTCACTCAATCTGATTCTTTCGCCGTTCAATCTCCCTGACGGCGCCTATGTTTATGTTTATGACCAGGAGAGGCATATCGTGAGAGGTGCTTTTACCCGTGAGAGCTCGGCCAGCCTGGTCTCCATGCCAGTGATGCCGGTACCTGGCGAGAGGCTGGTGCTTGAGTGTCATTTCCCCGGGTCGGTGATTCCGGAAAATTCAATAGGGGTCATCCAGGTAGCCCATGATTTTGCCGGATTCTTTGGCCCGGACGGTATAAAGGATCTCTATTTCGGACGCTCTGACGACTGCGAGGTGGATCTCAACTGCTCTGCAAATACCAACTATATGACTGCCTCCCGTTCGGTTGTCAGGCTTTTGGTGGATGGCTCGGAGCTGTGCACCGGCGTCATGGTCAACAACACCGGCAGTGAATACAAGGCATATATCCTCACCGCCAATCACTGCATTGAGAATCCGGAGCATGCAGAGAACACGATATTCGTGTTCAACTACAAGAGCCCCTGGTGTGACGGGCCTGACATATCAAGCATGTACACAATTGCCGGATCAGTTCTCAGGGCGGAGAATCCGGACATTGATTTTTCACTCGTGGAGCTGAACCAGTTTCCTTCGATGGTATACAGGCCATACTTCGCGGGATGGGATATTACCTCAACGCCTCCCTCCAACACCTTCGCCTTGCATCACCCTGAAGGCGATGTGATGAAGCTCTCAATAGACGATAATCCACCCATATCAACATCCTACCCGGTTACAGGATTTGTTTCAATGGGTTTCTGGCGGGTGCTCAGGTGGGAGACGGGGACAACCGAGCCCGGCTCATCGGGAGGACCGCTCTTTGATCAGAACGTAAGGGTACGCGGGACGCTGACCGGCGGAGGGGCTACATGTTCCGACCCGACAAACGACTATTATGCAAAGCTTTCGAGGATGTTCACAATCACTTCGGTGATTTCTACTCACCTGAGGCCATGGCTGGACCCGACAGGAACCGGGGCGACGGTAGTGAGCGGCCGTGATCCGTACGGTTACAACCTTTCAAGGTCAGACACCCTGGGGAGTATGCCGGCATCCGATCCGGGCAGCACAGACACCTATTCTTCCGGTTGGGGCCTGTCAACGGGAAACAACTCTGACGGCCTGATCAGGTATGCCGAATTAATTCCCTTTACCGGCACCGGTGAGATAGCGTGGCTCAGACTCAGGATTTCAGCCTCGGCATTCCTTTCCACCGCCGATTCCGTGAGGTTTTACATCTGGGGCGGCGGGACTCAGCCAGGAGCTGTTATAGCATCAAAACGACTTAAGCTTAATGAGATCATGGGAGGCACCGTTCTGGAGGTGGATTTCGGAAGGAACATTAAGGTTACGGGTTCGTTCTATGCCGGTTACAGTGTTTTCTACCGATCCCCAATGAATCAGCAACAGCCTCAGTTTGCCGTGGTGCGATCGGCACCGTGGCCTACCTCATCACAGAATACCGCTTTTTTTCATGACGGGAGTTCATGGAAGCCCTTTACACTGCATCCCTCGTTCCCCGGGTCGGTTTCTCTTGGTGTCAAGGCAGTAATGGTAGAGAATTCCGTACTGAATCACCTGGCAAACCCGGAGCAGGAGGGAACAGACCTGGAAGTCTATCCCAACCCCTTCAGTACAAGTGTTAATTTCAGGTTCAGTGAGAGAGCTGTAGAAGTTGCATTCATCACAATCTATGACCATACAGGAAAGGTGGTTTCAGCGGGAGAATACAGGAATGTATTTCCCGGACTGTTGCCTGTCGAACTCCCGGGACTTGCTCCCGGTATCTACCATTACGGGTTGCAGGCTGACTCACTATTTTATTCAGGTACCCTGATAAAAACGGATTCGCGGTGACGAAACTCATTCCGTTGGCGATTGCTGCGGCAATGATGTTATTATCCTGCCGTAACGAGGGCAACAGCCGGACCGGCAGCACTGATGCCGACAGCCCCGGCATACCTCCGGGCAGGCTTTTCATTGAGGAAGTACCAGGCGCTGTAAGAGTTGCCGTAAGGGAGCCGTGGCAGAATTCGGGTGGAAAAGAACTTGTCTGGTACCTTGTGGCTCGTGATTCACCGCTGCCGCAGGGGCTGAATGAAGAGCAGGTGATACAGGTACCTGTAAGAAGGATGGTTTGCATGTCAACGACACATGTTGCCATGATGAGGGCCCTTGCAGCCGACAGCCTGATTGTCGGTATATCGGGTACGTCCCTTGTATATGACTCACTTTTACTTGATAGAATCCGCAGCGGTGCAATAAAGGATGTTGGCTATGAAGGGAACCTGAACAGGGAGCTTGTCATCTCCCTGGCGCCTGATGTGGTGATGGCATACGGCGTTGCCGATCCCTCTTCGGGAAGCAATGCCAGGCTTGCTGATGCCGGTGTCAAGGTATTCTACAATGCGGACTACCTGGAACAGCATCCCCTGACCAGGTGTGCCTGGCTCAGGCTGTTCGGACTTCTGACGGGGAAGGAGGAGATTGCGGACAGCATCGTCAGCGCCGTTACTGAATCATACCTGGGGCTGGCAGCAATGGCTGCTGGCGCTGACGGTAAGAGGCCCGGCGTGCTTCTGGGCGCACCGTGGGAAGATGTATGGTATGTCTCCCCGGGCAATACCTACATCGGTCGCCTTATCGGGGATGCAGGCGGACATTATATCTTCAGTGATATGACGGGAAGCAATTCGGTGCCCTTATCAGTTGAAACGGTTTTCAGTAAGGCTTCCGATGCGGAGATATGGATTAATCCCGGCACAGCCGACAGGTTGTCTGATATAACTGATGCGGACCACAGGATGGCTTCTCTGCCGCTCTTCGGCGGGGGACGCATATGGAACAACCGCGGGCGAATCCGTCCGGGGGGCGGAAATGACTACTGGGAAAGCGGAGTTGTCAGACCTGACCTGCTGCTTAAGGATTACATCTCAATTATACACCCGGAGTTGCTGCCTGATCATGAACAGCATTATTACATCAGGCTGGAATGAGCAGGTCACGGACACAGATAGCGGCAGCCATGACCGGTCTCACGGTGCTCATGATACTTCTGTTCATGGCAGACCTTTTCCTGGGCAGCACACAGATGAAATTTTCCGATGTGTTCATGTCACTGTTCGGTCAAGGTGATCCGGGTGATGAGATCATCGTCATGCAGTTCCGGCTGCCGAAAGCCATCACGGCAGTGCTTGCCGGTGCAGCCATGTCGGTCAGCGGGCTTCTGATGCAGACCCTGTTCAGAAATCCCCTTGCCGGGCCCGATGTGCTTGGCGTCAGCTCCGGCGCTGGTCTGGGAGTGGCCCTGACGCTGCTGACACTGACTCCGCTCTTCACTCTTCCGGCAGGATCCCTGTTTGCGGGATGGGGTCTCATTCTTGCAGCCTGGGCAGGAGCCGGAGCCGTGATGCTTGTCATTATGACCGTTTCCGCCCGCATGAGAGACATCATGACAGTATTGATTGTCGGGTTGCTGCTTGCCAGCGCAATCTCGGCGGTGGTAAGCCTGCTGCAGTACTTCAGCAACGAGGCAATGCTCAGGACTTATGTGATCTGGACCATGGGCAATCTCGGAAACATCTCATATCCTCAGATCAGGGCTCTGGCTCTGGCCACAGCAGCAGGCCTGGTGATAGCCTTTCTGATGGTAAAGCCTCTGAATGCCATGCTGATGGGAGAAACCTTCTCCCGAACGGTGGGAGTGCGGATGCAGAGGACAAGGATAGTCCTGCTGGCTGCGGCAAGCATCCTGGCGGGCAGCGTCACGGCGTTCTGCGGCCCTCTGGCATTCATCGGTGTTGCAGTACCACATATTGCAAGACTCCTGTTCGGCACCACGGACCATCGTACCCTGATGCCAGGTGTTGCTCTGTGCGGAGCAGCGACGTTGCTTGCAAGCGATATTATCTCCGGCCTTCCCGGCGGGGGACACATTATACCGGTGAATACCGTCACATCGTTAATTGGCATCCCGGTGGTTCTGTGGATCATCCTGGGCAAGGCCGGACTGGGGAGGAGATTCTGATGGGCACAGACGGAATAATAGCTGAGACCAGGAGTCTGTCAATCGGTTACCGTACCCGCAACAGGGTCTTCACGGTAATGGAAGGTCTCTCCCTGAATGCCAGGAGAGGTGAGCTGGTGGCGCTGATAGGACGCAACGGAACAGGCAAGAGCACACTCCTGCGGACACTTGTGGGACTTCAGCCCCCGCTGGGAGGGAGCGTTGTCCTTGACGGTCATTCGCTTGGTGAGATAGGACTCTCACGGCTTCCAAGGCTAGTCAGTTTCGCCTCAACGGAACCGGTTACGCTTCATAATATAAGGGTTCGAGATGTGGTATCACTGGGCCGCTTCCCCTATACCAACTGGATCGGCACACTTACTGATGCGGATGCGGAGGCTGTGGCCATCGCCCTGGAGGCAACCGGCCTGTCGGGACTGGCAAACAGAAGCATTGACAGCATCTCTGACGGCGAAAGACAGAGAACCCTTATAGCCAGGTCGCTGGCACAGGATACAGGCCTGCTTGTGATGGATGAGCCGACCGCCTTCCTCGATCTTCCATCGAGATACGGCATTGTAAGCCTGCTGCGCAGCCTCACCAGGGAGAAGGGCAAATGTGTCATCTATTCAACGCATGATCTCGACACTGCCATCAATGAAGCTGACAGGATATGGCTTATGACCGGCGACGGTGTCAGTGAGGGGGCGCCTGAGGACCTGATGCTCAAAGGTGTGCTGGCCAGGGCTTTCGAAAGCCCGCTGCTATCGTTCAGCATCACTGACGGCTCATTCAGCTTCGTAAGGAGCAGGCAGACAGGTATCGCGCTGGAGGGGAGAGGCAAGGCGGTGAAAATGACGGCACGCGCCCTCGCCAGGTGCGGTTATACCGCAGATCCTCAGGCACCCGTTACAGTAAGAGTAACAGAAAATTCCGGGGAAACGGAATGGATTGTCACCGGAGGCAGCACTGACGGAAGATACACTTCTCTCTATGACCTGGTGACACACCTGCCACAGACGGATCAGTGAGCCTGAAAACTCCGGTAAGCTTCAATGAAAGAAGAGATACTCTCCACTCCGAGCCGTTTGGCAATAATCTTCTTGTTCCTGTCAAGAATATATATCAGCGGCGTGGATTCAACATTGTAGTAGTAGTCAAACCGGCTCATCCTCTGAGGATCCCAGCCGTTGATCCAGGTCAGCCCGTTATCAACAATGTACTTCTCCCATTTCTCCTTGTCGTGCTGGGTACAGACCGCAAAAACCTCTATGCCTGACGCCTTGTTCTTTTCATAGAATTCCTTCAGAGCGGGGGTAGCCTCCTTGCAGTGTCCGCAGTCCGGCTCCCAGAAATAGATAATTGTGAATTCAGCCTCAATATCATATAATGAGACATAATGTCCTGAGAATGAATTCATGAGCAGTTCAGTCGCCTTTGCTCCAATCAGGTTCGGTCTTATTCGGGCGATTCTGTTTTTCAGGTCGGTGAGGTACTCTTCCGAAGCCCAGGGAGCCTTGCCGGCAAGATATACCCTGTCTGCCAGGTGCACAACCACGGCATCATGGCCCATGATCTCGCTGGCGGCGTACCTGTTCATCAGCCATACGGCGACATACTGAAAGACATCAGGATCGGCAGAACTCTTCTCCAGCAGCCTGTCTGACTCCTTAATAATTGAATCCGGCATCTGTATCACCACCTGGCGAAAGAACTGCTCCAGCTTTCCGCCAAGGACAGGACTTCTGATCAGTCCCGGTTCGGAGAAATCGATATTGTCAAAGAAATGATTCTTGTAGTGTATGTATGATAACAGGCGGCCTACAGAATCTGGATTGTGAGTTCCGGGAGGTACCTTAGGGGATATCGTCTCAACAGGTATCACAGACCTGGCTATGGCACCGAGAAGGGTGCCACTGTTGGCATCTGCAGTCTCCCGGAGGTATTGTTTCATCTTTGCCTCCTGTTCCGTTAGCTCCATTCTGACTGCGGTCGCCTCGGGACTTCCCTGCTGAAGGCCATTGAGTCTGCCGCTGATCTTCACTGCCTCCTCCTGCAAGGTCTTCCATCTCCTCTGGTAGGCCACAAACCGGTTGTTCTCCTCAGATCCTGTGAAGGCGAGGGATTCAACAGGATCACTCATGTCAAACCGGATATCAAAATGCTGATCTTCTCCCAGCAGGAATTCGAAAAACCTGTTGTCAGGAAGGACGATCATATAGACACCCGGATTCAGTTTATCGCTCCCGTAAAATCGACCGCTACCAGCCTTGTCAGTTGTCAGGCTGTCTTTGACATACTGCTGGTTGCCAACATGATATGCAAGTCTTATTTTAGTCTCCGCGGCAGCTTCGGATATAACTGTGATTGAGTGGCCGGGCTGGCCTTCAGCAGTGACAGCTGTCAGAAGAAGGAGCAGAGCCGGCAGCAGGGCTGAATATCTGATTTTCATTCGTTAATCGTTTACCGGAATTTGCTGTTACAATTTTCCTGCCAATCAGTGATCCATGTCAAGCCGGATGATCTCAGCGTATCCTGCATTGGTGATTATGGCCCTCAGGACGAAATTGAACCGGTTCAGGTCTGTACAGAGGAAGAAGTCGGTAGGAGGGCTGAATTCCAGGTTCTCAGTTTTGAAGAATCTGCCGCCTGAGCCAGTTCTGAGTTCCCTGATGCTGCTCGTAATGTCGGGTTCTCCGCCCTGAAGCAGCTCTTTTATATAATTGGCACAGAGGAGATCTTCGTCGGCTGTTTCAGTTGCCCTGTATCCCATGGCCACCAGGGTGACCTTTTCCGGACGGAGGGCTGAGATGTAGGAGGCCACTGCTCCGGCGTTTACAAGTCCGGCACCGATGATTTCGGTGGCGCCTGTGGCGCTGATTATTCCCCTGGTTCCTGCCGTGGTGCAATGGATCAAAGTCTTTCCTGCCAGGTTGCCTGTAAGCATTTCTGTAGGGCTGTTTCCGAGGTCGAATCCCTGTGGCTTCTTTTCGTCCTGTTCGCCTGCAATAATAACATCAGCCTTAAGTTTATCCTTAAGTGCAAATGCCTCTGCCGGGGTTGCGACGTCTATCAGCCGGCTGATTCCGCTGTCAAAGGCATAGCACGCGGTGCTGAAGGCCCTGAAGACGTCAATGATAACGGTCATGCCCTGAGCCTCCTGTGCCCCTTTGATGAACTCCTTTACGGTGATGTCCATGGTGTATTCTTCAAAGTGTGAAGATAATAATAGTGTTTGAAGATCATTTCTTAAATTTGTACACCGGTAAAAAACAATTAGTCTGATGAGACCAATGTCAACAATAGGAAAGGCGATAAAAGACCGGGCAGGCCAGAGCCGCAGACTGGTTTCGGAAAAGCTGTATAAATCGATCCCTTTCTGGTTACGTCAGAGACGTATCCTTTACCTGCTGTACAAGGGCATCAAAAGGGACAATATCTACATAAAGGCATCAGCACTTACATTTTTTACCATTTTGTCCGTGATCCCGATGGTTGCTCTTGCCTTTGGCATTGCGAAGGGATTCGGGCTTCATGATGAGCTCAGGGCCCAGATAATCATGCAGTTCCACAACCAGGAGCAGGTGATGAACTGGATCCTCGATTTTGCGAACAACACTCTTGAGCAGACCAGCGGAGGCTGGCTGGCCGGTATAGGTGTTGCCTTTTTGTTTTCAACTGTCGGTCAGTTGCTGAGGTATGTTGAAAGCACGTTCAATTCGATATGGAAGGTTGATGAGACAAGGGTTTGGTACCGTCAGGTAACAGACTACCTGGCAGTTATAATCCTGGTTCCGGCGCTTTTCATTGCTTCGAGCAGCGCAACGGTTCTGGGCACCACCCGTCTGACCGAGATTCTGAGCAGTTCAGACATGCTTGAAAGCCTCAAGCCGGTAGTTTCATTTCTTGTCAAGCTAATTCCCTTTATCCTGCTGTGTACCCTGTCCACGGCGGCATTCCTTGCAATGCCAAACACAAGGGTCCGGTTCAGGACAGCCATTGTTGCCGGGCTTCTTGCAGGAATTGCACTGCAGGTTCTTCAGATTGTTTACGTGGAGTCTCAGATGGGACTTACCAGGCTCGGCGCCCTCTACGGCAGTTTTGCCGCAATCCCCCTTTTGATGGTGTGGATACAGATGAGCTGGGTGATTGTGCTTATGGGCGCCCAGTTGTCATATTACCTGCAGAATATCACCCGTTACGAGTTTGAGTTCGATGTCCAGAACGTCTCTCCCCGGCAGAAGAAGAGGCTGTCACTCCTTGTCATGCATACGCTTATAGACGACTTTATCAATGGGGTGAAACCGCGGGCCCCTGAGGAGATCTCCCTGGAGCTAAGTCTCCCTGTCAGGACCGTGCATGATTGCCTCGACCTGCTTAATGAAGCCTCAATGGTGACCGAAGTATGGAATGAGGAGCTTGAAAAATATGTCTATCAGCCCGCAACTGACGTTAACAAAATGACGCTCTCTTTCGTACTTGAAAAGCTGGAGCTGTCCGGATCACTGCATAAGATTGTGATCAACAATGCTGACTACAGGAAGATTGATGCTGCACTTACCAGGTTCGAGACTCTGATCGCCACTTCCGATACCAATGTTCTGCTGAGGGATATTTAGCCCTTCACTTGTTGCGAAAGGGCGAAAGGCGGAATCGCCTGACATACCTTATCAGCTCCTCCAGGGAATTCCAGTTGTCAAAAAGGTAGTGCGGAGCATCCACAACTATCTGGCGTGTCTCGGGGTGCTCTGACCAGTAACTGGTCAGGTTTAAAGCCCTGAATACCCGGTCTTCTGTTCCAATGAGAGAATAATCCCATACAAAGCCCGTCTGAACAGGCTCCATCATCCGGTTGTAAAGCCATCTGAGCTCGTCATGCAGCGATTTTTCCGTGCGGGTGGGTATGTGGTTTCGGTTCAGTTCAAACCGGCTCCTGGTGCCGAAAAGCCTGAGGTAGAACTTCGCCATGCTGTAATTGGAGATGTTATCGAGGGTGGCTTCGAATATACGGAGCGGAATTCCGTATTTGTCGTCAGCCGCCACAGGTGTGCCGTTGATGGCGATAGTCAGATCGGGTTTAATCCCCATCTTTCTGCTGTAATATTCCGCAGCCCAGACACCCAGGGACCATCCGATTACGGTCACACGCCTGTAGGTCTTCATCTCAGGAAGTATAAGCGGCTCGTCGGCTGAATAGTTGTAGAAAAGTATGAAGTCGTGATTGTCAGTACAGAGATTGGAAAAGGCTTTGTCATCGATTCCCCATGTGCCGAAGAGTATTACGAGATCCCTGTTGTTCTCAAATCTTCGGAGGAATGTTTTCATCAGCGGGTACAAAAGAAAAAAGAGGAGAGGGTTACCGTGGTACTTTAAGGAACGGGCTTATGAGATAATCCCGGAATCTACTGTCTGATAAAAGGAAGTAACCTATGGTAGTCAGCCTATAGGTCCATGTGAAAGTCAATGTCTGCAATACAATCCTATTGATTCCCACAAGTAACCCTTACTCTCCTCTTTTATTTCATGTTTCAACAAATGTAATACATAAAAGAATAAAAAACAAATGTTTTAAAAAAAAATTAGAGATCACTTCACCCGGTTGTTAATTAGCCGGGGAATGTTTACTTTTAAGCTGATTATCGGATCATTCATTATCCTGAAATTAAACCTTTTACTATGATACCTGAAATAATCAGCATCAGGCATGACGACGGTTCGGGCTTCAGGGCCGCATGGATGGACAATGAGAGCAGTTTTCTGCATCTGCACCCTGAATTCGAGGTTGTTCTGAACATCTCGGGCAACGGCACCCGTGTTGCGGGTGATTCGGTGGAGATCTTTGACCGTTATGACCTTGTGATATACGGGCCCGACCTGAAGCATTTCTGGAATTTTCACAAGCAGGATGAGAATGACACAGGTCGTCATGCTATTATGCTGCATTTCAGGCGTGACTCCTTTGGTGATGCCCTGCTCTCGCAGTTTGAGCTGGCTGAGCTGAGGCGTCTGCTCGATGAGTCTGCCCGTGGCATTGCCTTTCCGTCCGAGACGGGCGAAGCTGCCGAGGAACCAATGCGCCGGCTGATCTCCGATACTGGTATGAAGAAGATGGCGAGCCTCTTCAGGCTGCTTGACATTCTCTGCACAGCACCAAGGTACAAAACCCTCTCTGGCGAAAGCCCGGAAGGAAACAGCGTTATGTCAGACGAACGCCTGACATCCGTCTGTTCCTTTGTCAGGGATAATTTCTACAGGGCTATCCCCGTAAAGGAGGTGGCCGCTGTGGCGAAGATGAGCCCACACTCCTTCAGCCGTTTCTTCTCCAGGAGCACCGGGAGCGGATTCGTGGACTATGTTAACCAGGTACGGACCAACAAAGCGTGTTACCTGCTTCGCGAAACTGACCACCAGATAAATGAGATTGTCTTTGAATGCGGTTTTGCCACCGTCTCCAACTTCAACAAGCAGTTCCGCAAGCATGCAGGCATGTCAGCCCGTGACTACAGGGCTCAGTACAGGAACTGATTCCCCCTTGGGATAAACACTGTGCCTTTGTTCAGCGTATGATATTTTTCATAACGGGGATCAATACCTATTGCTAAATTTGCCTCTGAACCAACATAAAACATCTCCATCATGGGAATGACAATAACCGAAAAAATCATTGCCGCCCACTCCAGGTACGAAGCCGTCAGGCCGGGTGACATAGTTGACATAACGATTGACGCCCGTGCAGCCAGGGACTTCGGAGGCGCAAATGTGGTGAAGAACCTCAACGATTTCGGCCTGCGGGTTGATGATCCTGACAGAACACTCTTTACATTTGACTGTAACCCGACCGGTTCTGATCAGAAATATGCTGTCAATCAGCATATATGCAGGCAGTATGCGCGCAACAACGGCATAAAGGTGTACGATATAAATGCCGGTATCGGCACTCACCTGCTCATGGAAGAGGGTTACGTGTGGCCCGGATCGACGGCTGTTTCAACCGATTCCCATGCCAACATCCTCGGAGCCGTGGGTGCCTTCGGTCAGGGGATGGGCGATATGGACATCGCAGCTGCGTGGAACAGCGGACGCGTATGGTTCAAGGTGCCCGGTTCGGTAAGGCTGACTCTCGAAGGCGCGATGCCTCAGGGTGTGACCGCCAAGGATGTCATTCTCAATTTATTACGCATTTACGGAGCAAATACCCTGCTGGGTTACAGTATTGAGCTGTATGGTGGTGCTGTTGACACGATGAGTCTTGACGAGCGAATTACAATTGCCTCGATGGCAACCGAGATGGGTGCCATTATTATACTTTTCCCGCCGACACAGGAGATAATCGATTACTGCCGGGAACGAGCCCGTTCGCCATTTGAACCCGTCTATGCAGACAGTGATGCTGTTTATGAGCTCTCAGCCGTAATTGATGTCAGCACATTCGTGCCGATGGTATCACGGCCCGGTGAACCTCATGACACTGTTGGTGTGAAGGATATGGACGTCACCAGGATTGATTCAGCCTTCATTGGCAGCTGCACCAACGGCAGGATAGAGGATATGCGGGTTACCGCTGAAATTCTACGGGGAAGGAAGGTTGCTCCAGGGGTTGTCCTGAAGATTGTGCCGGCAACTGATGCTATCTGGAAGCAGTGTCTTGACGAGGGCCTCATGGAGGTGTTCAAGGATGCCGGCGCACTGGTCTCCAATGCTGGCTGTGCAGGCTGTGCCGCAGGCCAGGTGGGACAGAACGGCAAGGGCGAGGTGACTGTCAGCACCGGTAACAGGAATTTCCCGGGAAAACAGGGACAGGGAAGCGTATTCCTTGCCTCTCCGGCAGTTGTCGCCTCCTCGGCACTGGCAGGGTATATAACCACGCCGGACGCTGTCCCGGCCACACCGATAGAGACGCATTACGGCACGGGGCAACCGGCTGCATCAGCCGCTGCAAAACAGTCAGAGGCTTCTGACAAGCCTGCTGTCATCAAGGGAAGGGTATGGCTGATAGAACGTGACAATATCGATACTGACATGATCTTTCACAACCGCTACCTGGCGATTACTGATATCAGGGAGATGGGACAGTATGCCTTCGACAACCTGGAGGGATACAAGGATTTTGCAAAGAGGGCACAGGCCGGTGATATAATCGTGGCCGGTAAAAACTTCGGCAGCGGCAGTTCGCGCCAGCAGGCTGTGGACTGTTTCGTCTCCCTTGGAATTCAGGCAGTCATAGCCCGGTCCTTCGGGGTTATCTATGAAAGAAACGCCATCAATGCTGCCTTTCCAGTACTTACTTACGAATCGTTTGAAGCAGTGGATCTGAAGGATCAGGATGTCATCTCCGTCAATCTCATCACCGGGGAGGTAGTCAACGACCGCAATGGAATGAAGACTTCAGTTAATCCATTTTATGACGCACAGTATGAGATATATAAACGTGGCGGTCTGTTAGGTAAAATTTAAGAAATAGAGAATATGAAGCCAATGACATTTGTTGAGAAGGTGCTGGGCGCTCCTGAGGGAGCGGTCGTATTCAGGAAACCTGACCTTATCCTGACGCATGACAACACCTCAAGTATTTTTCAGACTTTCCGCAAGATGGGCGGGGAGAAGGTCTCCGATCCTGATCAGATGGTGGTGGTGCTGGATCACAATGCTCCTCCGGCGGATGCCAAGCTGGCTACGCAATATCAGGATATACGGAATATTGTCAGTGCACAGGGGATACGGAAGTTTTATGATTCCGGACAGGGGATATGTCACCAGATGATGTCCGGTCATGCCCGTCCGGGTATGATTATAGTCGGTTCAGACAGTCATACCTGTACGGCAGGTGCATTCAACGCGCTGGCGGCAGGGATTGACCGTACTGAGGCAGCAGGCATCTGGAAGAGGGGAGAGACCTGGTTCCTGGTTCCACCGTCGATGCGTATTGACCTTACCGGCAAGCTTCGCCCCGGAGTCAGCGCCAAGGACCTGTCGCTATGGATTATAGGCATGCTGGGCTCTGACGGGGCCAACTATATGTCAATCGAGTTTCATGGTGAAGGTGTCTCGACACTCAGCGTGAGTGACAGAATGACGGTGGCAAACCTTGCCTCGGAGATGGGCGCAAAGAACGCCGTATTCCCGTCAGATGAGGTGTTACAGAAGTACATCGGATCAGACACACGCGGTGTATGGGCTGATGAGGGAGCGGATTACCGATGCCGTATTTTGATTGATCTTTCAAAGGTGTTTCCCCTGGTTGCAGCCCCGCATCACGTTGACAACATAAAGTCAGTTGCCTCTGTTGCCGGCACGGTGGTTCATGAAGGGCTGATCGGCACATGTACCAACGGCAGGATCGAAGACCTGAGGAGCGCAGCCTCCGTACTGCGCGGAGCACAGGTAAAGCCGGGGTTCCAGCTGCATATTATTCCCGCATCGAAGGAGATCTACCTGCAGGCTATCAGGGAGGGAATAGTTACCGATCTGATTGAGGCCGGCGCCAATATCCTTAGTCCCAGTTGCGGACCCTGCCTTGGAACAGGGCAGGGAATTCCCGCATCAGGGCACACGGTTATCTCAACAGCCAACCGCAACTTCCTGGGCAGGATGGGTAACAAGGAGGCATCAATCTATCTTGCCTCGCCGGCAACCGTTGCCACCTCGGCGATTACAGGTGTGATAACCGACCCGAGGATTGTAAAGGGCAATGAGCTCTTTCCGTTCAATCCTCCCCAGAGTAAAACAAATACTATCAGTGAAGGAGAGAACAGGAGAGCCGGCAATGTCTGGAACTACTCCGATGTAGACAATCTGAATACTGACCAGATGTTTGCAGGCAAGCATACATACAGTGTAATGAGTTCTGACGCCGCGGCAATACTGCCTTTGCTTTTCGGTGATTTCGATCCATCGTTCAGCAGCAATGCACAGCAAGGCGACATCATAATGGCAGGAGAAAACTTCGGCTGCGGCAGCTCACGCGAACATCCATCAGTCGGACTCGCTCAACTTGGCATAAGGGCGGTGATAATTAAATCCGTAAACCGGATCTTCTACCGTTCATCTATTAACCAGGGACTGCCGCTTATAGTGCACAAGGAGGCTGTGGAGGCCTACAGTCAGGGTGACAGTGTGGAGATCGACTTTGACAAGGGAACCCTCACGGTAGGGAAGAGGCAGTTCTCTTTTGAACCGTTGCCACCGGAACTGAAGGCGATCATCGAAAAGAAGGGACTGGTTAACTGGATGAAGACCGCCTGATTACGTGGCAGGGTAATTATCCCTGTTGTCAAACGGAAAAATCTGCTTATATTTGCCGCGGTTTTTTTAACCGCTGTACGGTTCCGTAGCTCAGTTGGATAGAGCAACAGCCTTCTAAGCTGTGGGTCGAGCGTTCGAGTCGCTCCGGAATCACAACGGCCGGGATATTTTTTCCCGGCCAGGCAGACACCAGGTGGAATGAACACCATCAATTTCAAATCCGTACTCAAGATTATCGGGCTTATACTGCTGATCTCAGCTTTTTCATTCCTGTTATGCATTCCAGTGGCTCTGATATACGATGAACCGGTCAGTCCTTTCCTTCTATCCTTTGTTATAGCGCTGGCGCCAGGCGCCCTGCTGTACATTTTACCTGGCAGCCACCTTAATCAAAAGGTCACAACGCGTGAGGGATACCTGAGCGTAACGCTGGGATGGGTAGCCCTTGTCCTCTCCGGAGCACTTCCATATTTCATAAGCGGTGAGATATCCGGTGTTGTCAATGCAATATTTGAGAGTGTCTCGGGGTATACAACCACAGGAGCATCAATACTCACAGACATTGAGATAATGCCAAAGTCGATTCTGTTCTGGCGAAGTCTTACTCACTGGATAGGGGGCATCGGGATCATACTTCTTGTTATCATTATACTGCCGTCACTGAAGGTAGGTGGTTACAACCTCTTTGCAATGGAATCGTCACTGAAGGAGAAGATACTCCCGCGGACTAAGTCCATAGCCAGGACAATATTGCTTATTTACTTTGGACTGACGGTTGCCGAGATACTCCTGCTGACAGCAGGCGGTATGGATCTTTTTGACAGTATCTGTCACTCTTTCGGGACCATTGCAACAGGTGGATTTTCAACAAAAAATACAAGTATTTCAGGTTATTCAGCATACATTCAATATGTGATAACCCTTTTCATGTTCCTGGCAGCAACCAGTTACGTGGTATTTTACTTTCTCATAAAAAGGGCTTTTTATAAGGTCAGTGCGAATGAAGAGTTCTGGTTCTATATCTTCTTCACCACAGCTTCTGTTGTCACCGTAACAATGATCCTGTTTGTCGGTTCTGAAAGGTCGTTTGAAGAATCTTTTCGCCATTCTCTCTTTCAGGTGGTCTCTACAATAACAACCACTGGATATGCCACATCGGATTATACTCTCTGGCCTGCTGCTGCCTATGTCTTTATATTCCTGCTGATTTTCGCGGGCGGATCCACTGGTTCAACAACCGGCGGGATTAAGATGGCAAGGCATCTGATCTCACTTAAAAACCTGAGAAATGTAACTGTAAGACTTCAGCACCCAAACGCTGTTATGCCGGTTAAACTTAACGGCCAGCTGATTCCTGATAATATTAACAGCCTGATAACTGTGTTCATTCAGCTTTATCTCCTTATTTTCATTGCAGGAATGATAGTGCTTCTCATCTCAGGCATACCTGCAGATGAAGCAGCAGGCGCCTCAGCAGCTTCCCTTTCATGCGTTGGCCCGGGGCTCGGTGCTTCAGGGAATCTGGGTAATTTTGAGCATTTTAACGGAGTTGCTAAAATTACCATGGTGCTGTTGATGATTATCGGTCGTCTTGAGATTTTTACGATCATTGCCCTGTTCACCCGTGCCTTCTGGAAAAAATAACAGCAAATCTTTCTGGTTTTTACGTTATTTTTTCTCCTCAATCGCATAAATATGTCAAAAACTCGTTTACCTTTGCACCCAAATAAAAATCATCATTCATGAATAAAGGAATTGTTAAATTTTTCAATGTTTCCAAGGGCTTTGGATTCATTAAAGACGCCAACTCATCGAAAGAGTATTTTGTACATTCAACCGGACTGATCGACAAGATCAAGGAGAATGACGAAGTAACATTTGACCTCCAGGAAGGTAAGAAAGGTTTAAATGCCGTTAATGTAAGACTTGCATAGTTAACAATATAATGTACATTTA
>JAVEZX010000009.1:0-45173 GCA_034002785.1 Bacteroidales bacterium | reverse complement strand
TGCTCTCCTCACTGCCTCCGGCGGTTGCAACCACCGGTGACAATGGCGGGACGTACCACACCATCGGGAGGGTCCTGTATTCGGGATGGAGGGGGAATGCCACCTTCCAGTCGATAGCCATCCGGTAGACGGGTGACTTACGGGCCGCTTCGATTACATTGTGCGGAATGCCCTGCCTTTCCGCCTCGCTTATCACCTCAGGGTCATCGGGATTGAGGAAGATGTCAAGCTGCCTTTTATAAAGATCCTTCTCATCTCCAGCCGAGGCTGATTCAAGTATCCTGTCGGCATCATAGAGAATAATTCCGATATACCTTATCCGACCCACACACGACTCCGAGCAGATTGTAGGTTCACCCACTTCAATCTTCGGGTAGCACATGATGCATTTCTCAGACCGTTTTGTCTCCCAGTTGAAGTAGATCTTCTTGTAGGGGCAGGCGCTTACACACTGTCTCCATCCCCTGCACCGGTTCTGGTCAATGAGCACAACGCCGTCCTCCTCACGCTTGTAGATGGCGCCGGAGGGGCAGGCCGCCACGCATGCCGGGTTGAGACAGTGCTCGCACAGGCGCGGGATGTACATCATGAATGAGTTCTCGAATTTTCCGTATATCTCCTTCTGGATATCATCAAAGTTCTTTTCGAGGCTCCTCTTTTCAAATTCCCCGCCGAGGTTGTCTTCCCAGTTGGCACTCTTTTCGATCTTCTCCATCGGCTTGCCGCTCAGGAGGGAGTATGGCCTGGCCGACGGCGGGGTGCTGAAGGTTGAGCCGCTGTGGAGTATTGAATAGTTGAACGTGAAGGGCTCGTAATAATCGTCAATCCGGGGCATGTACGGGTTTGCAAAGATCTTTGTCATGATCCCCGTTTTGCTGCCCATGCGGGGCACCAGTCTCTCTTTATCAATCACCCATCCGCCTTTCCACCGTTCCTGGTTCTCCCAGTCATCGGGGTAACCTGTGCCGGGCTTGGTCTCCACGTTGTTAAACCATGCGTATTCAACTCCTTTTCTCGAGGTCCATACGTTCTTGCAGGTGACCGAGCAGGTGTGGCACCCTATGCATTTGTCGAGGTTCAGGACCATCGCTACCTGTGCGCGTATCTTCATGAGTTTGCTCTTTAACCTTTATTCACCGGAAGGCTCGTCCTTCCATTCCACTTTTTCAAGCTTGCGCAACACCACGAACTCGTCACGGTTTGACCCGATTGTGCCGTAGTAGTTGAATCCGTATGCCAGCTGGGCGTAACCGCCGATCATGTGCGTGGGCTTCAGGCTGAGCCGCTCGACGGAGTTGTGCACCCCGCCGCGGTTGCCGTTAATGCTGTTTACAGGCATGTTGACCGTTCTCTCCTGGTTGTGGTACATGATGAGTGCGCCCTCGGGCACCCTCTGTGACACAATCAGCCTGGCCACCGAGGCTCCGTTGCTGTTGAACACCTCAATCCAGTCGTTATCCTTCAGTCCGATTTTTGCTGCATCGGTCTCGCTGAGCCAGGCAACAGGCCCTCCGCGTCCCAGTGTAAGCATGATCAGGTTGTCTGACCACGAGGAGTGGATCGTCCACTTGTTATGCGGGGTCATCATGTTGATAACCAGGTGCGGCTCGTCCTTGCCGATCCGGTCAGTGATATGTTTCACCGATTTTGTATTTATCGGTGGCTTGTAGCAGACCAGGTTTTCGCCGAAGGCGATCATCCACGGGTGATCCTGGTAGCTTGTCTGCCTTCCGGTGACGGTTCTCCAGGGGATCAGTTCATGAACATTCGTATAACCGGCGTTGTAGGATACCTCCTCGGAGTCGATACCGCTCCAGATGGGGGAGGTGATTATCTTGCGCGGCTGTCTGATAAGGTCCCTGAAGCGTATCTTCTCTTCCTGGCGCCCTTCGGCGAGGTGACGGTGTTTCCGGCCGGTTGTGGCAGAGAGTGCATCCCATGCCCGGACAGCAACATGACCGTTGGTTTCGGGAGCCAGAGTAAGTATAACTTCGGCAGCCTGGATGTCGGTTTCGATCCTGACGAGCCCGTTGGTTTCGCCCTGGTTGTCTGAGACAGTGTTAAGCTTTTTGAGGAACTCCACCTCGGCGCCGGTTTCCCATGCTATGCCTTTGCCGCCGTTGCCCGCCTTCTCCATCAGGGGACCCAGCGTTGTGAAGCGGTTATAAGTCTCCGGATAATCTCGGATCACCTCGATTATCCTGGGGCAATTCTTCCCGGGACTTAGTGCAGTGCCGGTCAGCTTCCAGTCGCGGCCGTCAACAGTCTCCGACATCTCCGCGGGAGAGTCATGCAGCAATGGCAGGAGGACTATATCCTTCTCTTTCCCAAGGTGTCCCTTGCATAATTCCGAGAAACGTGCTGCTATGCCCCGGAATATCTCCCAGTCGCTACGCGATTCCCACAGCGGGTCAACAGCCTTCGTGAACGGGTGGATGAAGGGGTGCATGTCAGATGTACTGAGGTCATTCTTCTCGTACCAGGTGGCGGCAGGGAGGATTATGTCCGAGTGCAGCGTGGTGGTTGACATGCGGTAATCGAGAGTCACCAGCAGGTCAAGCTTTCCTTCGGGTGCCTTGTCGTGCCACTTCACCTCGGCGGGAAGTTGTTGTCCCATGCTCTTCAGGTCATCACCCAGGACGCTGTTCTGTGCCCCGAGGAGGTGTTTCATGAAGTATTCCATCCCCTTGGCGCTGGAACCGAGGAGGTTTGACCTCCAGACGAAGAGGTTCCGCGGGAAGTTGTCAGGGTTGTCAGGGTCTTCAGAGGCGATTTTGATATCGCCGCTGCGAAGTTTGTCAGTGATGTATTTTGAAACGTCAGCGCCCTCTTTTGACGCTTCTGCCGCGAGTGTCAGGGGGTTGGCGCTCAGCTGCGGTGCCGAGGGAAGCCAGCCCATACGCTCAGCTCTTACGTTGCAGTCAATCAATGAGAGCCCTTCCCACTCCTTTTTGTCCGCAAGGGGAGATATAAGCTCTGTCAGACCTACCTTCTCATACCTCCACTGGTCTGAGTGCATGTAAAAGAAGGAGGTGGTGTTCATCTGTCGCGGCGGCCTGTTCCAATCGAGGGCAAACGCCAGCGGCAGCCATCCTGTCTGCGGCCTCACCTTCTCCTGTCCTACGTAGTGAGCCCATCCGCCTCCCGACTGGCCGACGCAGCCGCAGAACATGAGCATGTTTATTGCACTGCGGTAGATCATGTCGGTATGGAACCAGTGGTTTACCCCGGCGCCGATGATGATCATCGACTTGCCTGAGGTGGCGGCGGCGTTTTCCGCGAATTGCCGTGCAACGGTAATGGCATGTGATGCCGGCACCCCGGTTATCTTCTCCTGCCATGCGGGAGTGTATGGCAGGTCTTCGTCGTACAAGGATGACGCATTGCTGTCGCCAAACCCTCTCTCAATCCCGTAATGGGCAACCATCAGGTCGAAGACGGTGCAGTACATCTGTCCGGTACCTTCTCTCTTCCTGACCGGTAATTTTCTTTCAATCAGGTCCGGATGGTCCGTGGAGTTGAAGTGCTCATGCCTGTAGGTCTCTCCCCCGAAGTAGGGGAATGTTACCTCCACGACAGAGTCATGGTCAGAGGCGAAAGAGAGGAGAGGATCGATCTCCTTCCCGGTTGTCAGGTCAGTGAGCTCGAGATTCCATTTGCCGCTCTTGTCCCAGCGCGACCCGACAGTACCGTTGGGAATGACCAGTGAGGCGGAGTTCTTGTCGTAAAGGACCGGTTTCCATTCGGCACCGGCCTCACTGCTTAGGCTACCCTCCATGTCGGAAGCTCTCAGCAGTCGTCCTGCCTGGTATCTCCCGTTCTTCTCTTCGATTGTCACAAGGAAGGGCAGATCAGTATACCTTACGGCATAGTCATGAAAGTACGGAACCTGTTTCTCCAGGTAGAACTCTTTAAGTATAACATGACCCATTGCCATTCCCAGGGCGGCATCGGTTCCCTGTTTGGGTTTCATCCAGAGGTCGGCGAACTTGGCCGCATCATTGTAATCGGGGGAGATGTTTATGACCTTTGTTCCCTTGTATCTCACCTGCGTATAGAATGGGGAGTCAGGGGTGCGTGTCAGGGGTACGTTGGATCCCCAGAGCATAAGAAACGAAGAGTTGTACCAGTCGGCGCTCTCGGGGACGTCAGTCTGCTCGCCCCAAGTCTGAGGAGAGGAGGGGGGGAGGTCACAGTAGAAGTCGTAGAAGCTGAGTACCGCACCGCCGATGAGGCTCAGGTATCTTGCTCCTGAGGCGTATGATACCATTGACATGGCGGGGATTGGGGTGAAACCCGCGATCCGGTCAGGACCGTATCTCTTTACAGTGCTGACGTTTGCTGCGGCGATTATCTCATTCACCTCGTCCCACGTCGTGCGTACCATTCCTCCCAGGCCGCGTTTCGGTTTGTAGCCGGTTGCCGTGACAGGGTCAGTGGTGATTCTTTCCCACGCTTTCACCGGGTCCGCCAGTTCCTCCTTCGCCTTGCGGTATGCCTTTACAAGTGCCCCGCGGATCATTGGGTATTTGATTCGGTTTGAGCTGTAGAGGTACCATGAGTAGCTTGCGCCTCTGGGGCATCCGCGGGGTTCATGGTTTGGCAGGTCAGGACGCGTCTCCGGATAGTCCGTCTGCTGTATCTCCCACGTTACCAGGCCGTTTTTTACGAAGACCTTCCATGAGCATGATCCCGTGCAGTTGACACCGTGCGTCGAACGGACCACCCTGTCATACTGCCACCTCTGGCGGTAAAAGCCTTCCCAGCCCCGCTTTTCGTCGGTTGTGACGATGTGATTGTCAGGGCTTTTTTCAGCATTCCTGCTGAAGTAGATGAGTTTGTTAAGCAGACTCATGGTATCGTTTTTTATTTGATCATTTTCTCAGTTGAGCTGCCGGCTCAGCTCTTTTTATTTTTCCCTTTTATCAGCATCCGTATGATAATCAGGTCTATTACAGCCAGTGCCACGAAGACGAGGAATCCCCTTGCATAACCTGTCTCTCCGTAGTGTCCGGCGATAGCTCCCATTAGAGGGGGAAGTGCGAATCCTCCGAAGGCGCCGAGGCCTCCTATCCATCCTGCAGCTCCGCCGACAGCTCCGGGGACGTAGGATGGCACAAGCTTGAATATGGCTGCATTGGCTGTTCCCATTCCGGTAGCAAGAAGGATTACTGTAATTATGCTTACAGCCACTCCTGACAGGAAAGAGAGGAGTGCAGCGGTGATGAGGATTAGGCTCATAGCCGCAAGAGCAACCTTCTCTCCGCCGAACATGTCAGCTACTTTTCCGCCGTAAACACGCACCAGCGAGGCTATGATCGAGAAGGTGGCGGTAAATAACCCGGCCTTGAGGGTCGTGAAATTCTGGTACTCTATCCAGTATGTCGGGAACCATGCGGTCAGGGCTATGAACCCGCCGAAGGTGGTGAAATAGAGGGCCACAAGTGCCCATGTGTTTCTGATCCTGGCAGAGATCAGGAGACTCTCCTTTGCGCTACCGGCAGGGAAGAGCTCCTGTCCCATCTCAGCGGCCTGTGCCCTTGCTTCATCTTCTGGCAACCCCTGTTTCTTAAACTGAAAATACCAGGCATTCCGGCCAAGGAAGGCATAGAGTATGGTTCCCAGCAGCAGGAAGAGGAACCATGCCATATAGGCGGAGATAAATCCGTAGTATTTAAGGAAAAGTGGCAGGATGATTGAAAAGAGTCCGGGTGCAAGGTTGCCGAGTCCTCCGAAAGTGCCGAGGGCCGCACCCTGCTTCTGCCTGGGGAACCAGTATGATGTCTGACCGATGCCCACGGAGAAGGTTGCTATGCCACATCCGCTGAGGAACCCGAAGAAGAGCACCATCCCGTACATCCCCTTCATCCCGTCAGGGTAGGAGGTGGCGAGCAGAAGTGTGACTCCTCCCAGTCCTATGAGGCTCATTATCATCAGAATCAGAAACGGCTTCTTTCCGCCGGTGGAGTCAACCCATGCCCCGAAGGGAATGCGCAGCAGCGAACCGGAGAGAGAGGGGATGGCTATCAGCAGGCCGAGGAGCAGCGGAGTCAGCTCCATTGCCTCCTTGAATTTAATGGCGGTAGGGCCATACAGCGCCACGGCGGCAAAGCCAAAGAAAAATCCCAGTGTTGTTCCCGCAAGTCCTTGCGAGGGAGTGCCTTTTGCTTTCATAAGGGTCAGGTTGTCGTCTGTTTTCGGAATGAAAGGTAATTCGCTGTAGTCTATTTTAATGTAACATATGTTACAAACCAGAGGATTTTGTCTCTATCCTGCCTCTATTGTGCTATTAATTTATTCATTTTTTTTCTGATTCAAGATCAGGGTCGAAGGTTTTGAAATGAACGTATGCAACTTTCCCGGCAGCAGCAGGTCGCCGGGAAACTCTTTCTGGATTTTTGTGCAGCGTGTGTGGATCTTAATCGTCTTTATCCTGAATTCTGAATCGTTTAAAAATGATCCGAAATTATTTTCGAGTTGCAATACGGAGTATCGCCCGGCACAAAGTATTTACATTCCTCAATATAGCCGGCCTGGCTATCGGGATGTCCGCCTCACTGCTTATACTGCTATGGATTCAGGACGAACTCAGCTATGATAAGTTCAATACAAAGGCTGAGAACATTTATCGGGTTGAGGAGGATCAGTTTTACTCGGGTGAGCGATATCATGTTACAGTGACGCCGCACCCCAGCGGACCGGTATGGAAGGAGAAGATTCCTGAGATAGTTGAGCAGACTCGCTTAAACATGCTCCCCCGTATTCTTTTTCGGTACGAGGATAAGGTTTTTTTTGAGTCGTCAATAGCCGCATCTGATTCGGGGCTGTTTAATATGTTCACCCTGCCACTGCTGAGGGGTGACCCGGCGACCGCACTGAGCGCTCCCTACTCGATTGTGCTCTCGGAAAAGCTTGCTGAAAAATATTTTGGCGACACAAATCCTCTGGGAAAAACAGTTACGCTGGAGAACAAATACCAATTCATGGTCACCGGCGTAATGAAGGAGATACCAGATAACTCAATATTTACTTTTGAAGGGGTAATTCCATATTCCTTTCTCAGAGAGATTGGAGCTGTAAGTGACTCATGGGGCAATAACTCAATAAGGACATTTGTAGAACTGGCGAAGGGGTCTGACATTGAAAGTGTTAACAAGAAGCTTACAGACGTGGTGCTTGAGTATCACCCGACGACGACCACCAAATTCAGCGTCTTTCCCTTTCTTGACATCCATCTGCATTCTCAGTTCGGTTTTAAGGAGACGAAGGGTCCGGTGACAGTGATATATATATTTTCCCTCATCGCTTTGTTTGTTCTTCTTATAGCATGCATAAACTTCATCAACCTGTCAACTGCAAAGGCATCATCCAGATCGAGGGAGATTGGTGTGAGGAAGGTTGTCGGAGCCGACAGGAAAACCATTATTGTACAGTTTATGGCAGAGTCGCTGATTCTTGTTGCATTGTCGATGATACTGGCACTGATACTGGTAGGTCTGTCGCTCCAGTTGTTCAATAATGTTTCAGGAAAAGAGTTTGCCCTGACGGACCTGTTGCACGGGAAATTTGTAATAAGTTTCATTATCATCGGTATTCTTGCCGGCTTTCTGTCAGGACTTTACCCTGCATTTTACCTGTCTTCAGTTAAACCTGTATTAACACTTAAGGGTGAGGGTCTGACAGGAAAAGGCAACGGATCTATCCGGAAGGTTCTGGTTGTGGTTCAGTTCTCACTGTCGGTTATTATTGCTGTTGCAGCAGTTTTCATGTTCATGCAGCTTAGGTATCTTCAGAGCAAAGATCTTGGATTTGACAAGGAGAATCTCATTGCCATACCGATGTCAGAGGAGATGAAGGGGAAATACTATTCTCTAAAGAGCGAATTAATAAAGGAGACATTAATTCAGGGAGTGACTGCTTCCAGCAGCAATCCTGTAATGATGGGAAGTAACTCGGGCGGTGCCGACTGGGATGGGAGAGACCCTGATAAACGGGTGCTTATCGGAACAAATGGAGTCGATTACGATTACCTGGAGACCATGAAGATGGAGCTTGTGTCCGGACGTGATTTTTCAAGGGATTATCCCTCTGATTTTGCAAGGGACACAACAGGTAATTTTCTTATAAATGAAGAGGTTGTAAAGCTCATGGACATAGGCGATCCGGTTGGGAAGAATTTCAGGTTTATGGGCCTGAAGGGAACCATAGCAGGGGTGTTGAAAAACTTTCATTTCAAGGGAGCAGATCAGGAGATTGAACCCATGGCTTTTGCGCTTGGGGACCCACGCTTCCTCAATGTTATTCTTGTGAGGTTAACACCTGGCAAAACGAAAGAGTCGCTTGCGTCTGTTGAGAAAACATGGAACGAGATAATCCCTGAATTTCCTCTCCAGTACACTTTTATTGACCAGGATTATGAAAATCTGTTCCGGACGGAGATGCGTCTGGCGGATCTGTTAAAGTATTTCACGGTACTGGCACTGATTATTGCCTCCCTTGGTCTTTATGGATTGTCATCATATTCAACCGAACGCAGGACGAACGAGATAGGTATAAGAAAAGTGATGGGGGCTGATTCTCTTACTGTCATACGTACTATGGCCAGAGAATACCTTGTACTGGTATTGGTATCGTTGCTGATTGCACTTCCGGCCGGGTGGGTGATAGTACATAAATTACTTCAACAGTTCGCATATAGAATTGACATTAAGATCATTGTCTTTGCAGTGATAGGTGCCGTGACAATATTAATTGCTGCGCTGACAGTAGGTTACCAGGCTTATAAGGCATCCTGTATCAATCCTGCCGAGGCACTTAAAATAGAGTGATTCAACGCATTCCATTTGTATTTGAGAGACAAACAATTTATTTATAATCAACTCAACGCGGTAAGCAATGTTAAGCAACCTGATCAAGTACAGTATACGGTCATTCAAACGTCAGAGATCGTACATTATCATAAACATACTGGGCCTTTCAATAGGAATAGCCTGCAGCCTGCTGATTGCTGTGTTCGTCCTGAATGAGGCAAGCTATGATAAGTATAATGAGAAAAAGGACCGGATTTACAGGCTGGTGTTGAACGGCAAGATAGGAGGTCAGGAGATAGTCGGTGCCTTCACCCCTTCAGTGATGGGCCCAACGATGCTGGAGGAATTTCCGGAAATTGAGAACTATCTCAGGATGACCGGCTCGGGACCTACAGTCGTTGAATATCAGGCAAGGGTTTTTACAGAGGATAACCTGATTCAGGCAGATTCGTCATTCTTTGATTTTTTTACTATTCCTGTAATCACGGGTGATCCCCGGATGATGCTCAACGCCCCTCACAAGGTTGTCCTTACGGAGTCCACAGCAAAGAAAATATTCGGAGAAGAATCTCCGGTTGATAAGGCACTGAAGATAGGATCTGATACGGTAAGCTATATTGTGACAGGGGTGATCAGCGATATTCCTGAGAATACCCATTTTGATGCAAACATAATCACCTCATTCCTGACGAATCCCCGGTCAAAGGCTCCCGACTGGATGAGCAACAGCTTCAGTACTTACCTTCTGCTTAATCCCAATGCGAGTGCATCCGACGTAGAGCTGAAGATCACTGATCTGCTTGTAAAGTATGTTGGTCCTGAGCTGCAAAAGTATATGGGCATAAGCATTGAAGAGTTTCAGGAACAGGGAAACAGATATGAGTATTTTCTGCAGCACCTGACAGACATACATCTTGATCCTTCGGTTCAGCAGGAATTCAAGGCAGCCAGCGACCCGAAGTACCTGTCTATTTTCGGCAGCGTTGCCATTCTCATCGTGCTTATTGCAGCGGTTAATTTCATGAACCTTTCAACTGCCCAGGCATCGCGACGGGCGAAGGAGGTGGGGATCAAAAAAGTCGGTGGATCGACACGGGGGATGCTGGTGGCACAGTTTCTCTCGGAATCATTTATCCTATCGTTCATCTCATTGCTGTTTGCGCTTGTAATTGTAAAGGTAAGCCTTCCCTATTTCAGCAACCTCCTGGGCACCAGGCTGGAACTAAACCTGCTGTCATACTGGTATACGGTTCCTGCCATGTTGCTCTTCACGGTTGTGGTTGCACTGCTGGCTGGAAGTTACCCGGCTATGTTCCTGTCATCATTCAATCCTTACGAGGTTTTGAAGGGCAGTATTTCAGGAAGCATGAAGAATGGAAGGCTGAGACGGGTGCTGGTAGTATTTCAGTTTGCAGTCTCCATTTTGCTGATCGTCGGCACAGTTGTGATGTACAGGCAGATTAATTTTATGCTCAACAAGGACGTTGGATTTAATAAGGATCAGCTGATAGTGATCGAAAGGGCTCATGCCCTGGGACCGCGCTGGAAAGCATTCAAGGATGCTGCAAGGCAGATCCCCGGGGTGGTAAATATAGCCAGCTCAACGGCGGTACCTGGCAGGAATAACAATAATAACGGATACCTGATTGAGGGCAGGAATGATGAATCATTCCTGATGGTTACCAACTGGGTTGATCCGGATTACCTCGATACTTACGGCATGACGCTTGCCTCAGGCAGGTTCTTCAGTGACGATTTTGCTACGGACAATGAAGCCTGTCTGGTGAACGAAAGTGCTGTAAAGGACTTTGGACTTGATCAGCCCGATCAGACCAGGATCATCAGGCCGGGTGATGAGGGCCGTCAGCTGCACATGTCTATTATTGGTGTAGTGAAAAACTTCAATCATGAGTCCCTGCGCAATCCCATCCAGCCCTATGTCTTCTGTTTCAAGGGAGAAAATCAGTCATGGGGTTACATGACAGTGAAAATTGCGGCGCAGAATTATTCAGAGACAATTGGTAATCTAGAAAAGCTTTGGAAAGAGTTCACGGCCAATAATCCATTGCAGTATTATTTTGTTGATGATGACTTTGAGAACATGTACAAGCAGGAGAAGCAGAACGCACAGATGGCTGTTATCTTTTCGATTCTTGCACTATTTATAGCTGCGCTGGGACTTTTCGGACTCACTTCGTACACCGTGGAGCAGCGCACAAAGGAGATAGGGGTGAGGAAAGCGATGGGCTCATCAGTGTCGGGTATATATATTGTAATATCACGTGAGGTGGTGGCACTGGTGTCAATATCAGCCCTGCTGGCGTGGCCACTTATATGGTATTTTGCCGGGAAATGGCTTGAAAGCTTCCATTACAGGATTGAACTGGGAGTGCCTGTGTTCCTGGCGGGGCTCGCCGTCGCACTTGCAATAGCGCTGATGACAATCAGTTATCGCATAATCAGAGCCGCCAGGGTCAATCCTGCACAGTCCTTGAAATATGAGTGATTGAGAATGTTTGAGGAATATTCCTCTATCAGTACATTCTGTTGATCAGTCTTCCAATCTCATCCCTCTCCCTGAGTGGGAATGAGTGGTTGAGTCCGTCTCTTGTGACTATCTGAAGACCTTTGGCTGAGAACAGTCCTCCTCCGAAGTAAATGACTTCCAGTATGTTGTCAAACAATATTTCAAAATTGTACTTCTCAGTCTCAAGGGTGAGGGTTTTGAAATATATCCTCTGGTTGGTAAGGATCATTTTGCCTGCGATCCGGTTGTTTTCAACAAGCTGATTGGTGTCACCAGCCTTGAGCACAACTTCATTCGGGTATAGTTTCACTGTCATAAATTCCGGATTAGTATGGTTTGTCCGTCAGGTTTTATAATCAGTCTGACAAATAAAAGACTTGATAAATGCCCCGGACGCTGCATGTAATGTATCAGATTTCAGGCCGCCTGTAAGTCCTTAAAAAAAATGTCAATTAATTTGACACATTCCGGATTTTATATCGTCTTTGATATAAAGGTTTTCTTATGATTAAAGGAACAATTCTTATTGTTGATGAGGACCGTGATTTTCTGAAGTTACTTGAAGAGACCCTGCAGAGGGTATACCAACAGGTTATTGCAATCACATCTCCGAAAAGCATCAACGAGGTGCTCCGGAAAATCAATGTTGATGTTGTACTCCTTGAGTCAAACTACAAATCGGTAGTCAGGAATGGCAATGAAGGCCTCTACTGGCTGAAGGAGATACTGGCCTTTGACAGCAATATGAGCGTGGTGATTCTTACAGCCTCAGGCGATACAGATCAGGCTGTCAGAGCGATAAAAGAAGGTGCCATGGATTTCATTTTAAAACCTCCGGACAGCAACAGGCTTATGACTACTATCAGTAATGCCTTGCAACTCAGGCTCTCAAGACTTGAAGCCTGCTCACTAATGGAGGACAACAGACAGTTGAAGAAGGTGATAAATAACGGCAGGGAAAAGATCATTCAGGGTGCTTCGCCGACGATGATCAATGTGATGAATATTGTCAGAAAGGTAGCCGTGACAGAGGCCAACGTGCTGATAACAGGAGAGAACGGAACCGGGAAGGAGCTTATCGCCAGGGAAATCCATAATTGTTCTTCAAGGTCAGGCGAACTGATGGTCAGTGTTGATATGGGTTCAATTACAGAGACTCTGTTTGAAAGCGAACTGTTCGGACATGTTAAAGGGGCATTTACCGATGCAAAGGAAGATCGCAAGGGCAAGTTTGAACTGGCACAGAAGGGAACCCTGTTCCTTGACGAGATAGGTAACCTTTCTCTCTCCTGCCAGGCTAAGCTCCTTAGCGTTCTCCAGAACAGGCATATTGTAAGAGTGGGCTCAAACAGGCAGATCCCTGTTGACATAAGGCTTGTTTGCGCCACCAACTGTGACCTCATTAAGATGGTAAGTGAGGGGAGATTCAGGGAGGACCTGCTCTACCGGATAAATACAATTATGATAGAAGTACCTCCTTTGCGTGACAGGGTGGATGATATTCCAATCCTGGCCAATTATTTCCTCAGGGTTCACTCAGAGCGATATAATAAGGGCCCGATGAAGATAAGCACCTATGCTCTCGAGAAACTTGCCAATCACGATTGGCCCGGAAATGTAAGGGAACTACAGCATTCCATTGAAAAGGCTGTTATAATGAGTGAAAATCCGCTCCTTAAACCTTCAGACTTTGCTTTTACGACATCACCTGTACGTTCTGTCCACCAGGAGATGACACTAGAGGAGATGGAGAGGAAGATGATAACAGAGAGCCTGAGAAAATATGACAATAATATCAGCGTTGTTGCCGGAAAGCTTGGTATTACAAGGCAGACCCTGTATAACAAAATGAAGATCTACGGATTGTGACGGATCTCTCAGTTCCGGCCCGACATTAAAATCATGTCAGGAACCTCAATTATCCTATATTTCAATCGTTAAGTGCGTAATCAACCGCTGCCATGGCATGGACGGTAAGCGTGTTAATGACGGGAATATTGATATCTTCCTGCTTAAGAAGAAGCGGAATTTCGGTGCATCCAAGTACAATTCCTTCAGCTCCTCTTCCATGAAGCTCTTTGCATATCTCAACGAAACGATATCTGGATACATCAGAAAAGACTCCCTTAAGCAACTCGTCTGAGATTGTCTTCTGGATGAAATCCCTGTCGCTCAACCCCGGGATCAGCACCTCAATTTCCCTTTCATTCAGCCTGGATTTATAGAAATCCATTTCCATCGTCTGTTTTGTGCCAAGAAGGCCGACCCTGCTCATCTTCTTATTCCCGATCTCCCTGGCCACAGTGTCTGCGATATGAATGAAAGGTAAATCAGTTTCCTGTTCAAGTCTTTCAATGAACTGGTGCAGGGTGTTGGCGCACAGGACAATGCAATCGGCACCTGCCCCGGCTAATTTCGATGTTGCATCAAGGATCAGACTGTAAACGCCTTCTTTGTTGCCCTGTTTATTGAAAGCATCTATTTCGCCATAATTGACTGAGTAGAGGATACACCTGGAAAATGTAAGCCCACCGGACCTTTTGTTCGTCTCCTCGTTAATTATTCTGTAGTACTCTGCACTGGATATCCATCCTGTGCCGCCGACTAGCCCGACAGTTTTCATTTTTCTTCAATATTTCAGGGAAATAAAAGTAGTCACATTCTTTATTTATTCATGTCTGAGCATAGCGGCGGGATTCACTCTTGCCAGCTTTATGATATGATAACTGACGGCTGTGAGGGATATCAATATTATTATCAGGAGGGAAAGCAGGAAAACCCCGGTTCCGATATTAATATGATATGTAAAATTTTGCAGCCATTTTGCCATTAACAGATATGCGACCGGCCATGCAAACAGGATTGAGATCAATATCCATTTCAGCGTCTGGGATGTGATCAGACCAATTATTCCTGGCGGTTGTGCACCCATTACTTTCCTTATGACCATCTCCCTGGTGCGGCTCTCTGTAGTATAGGATGAGAGACTGTACTGTCCGAGACAGGTAAGCATGACAGCCAGAAGAGCGGAGATGATGAATAAAGATGCAAGTTTCATCTCGGACCTGTACATCATTTCCACACGGTCGCTGAAAACTGAAACCGGATTCATGTAATGCGGAGACATTTCCTTCATTGTCAAGTCTATAAATGTCAGTGTTTCGGAGATGGTACCTGGCTTTACCCGGATGGAAACATAGCGTGGTAATTTAAACGCATCACTTCCTGTTGCGGCAAGTGCCAGCGGTTCAATAGCCAGATGCAGCGACTGGAAGTGGTAGTCTTCAATGACCCCGATAATAGTACCCAGTCCAGCTTCCTTATTGAATCCAAATTTCTTCCCCACAGGATCATCCATTCCCATGATTTTTGCAGCCGTTTCATTAATTATAAAATTGTCCGATGTGTCTGATGAAAAATCATTTGAGAAACCTCTTCCGGAAATGACTTTCAGGCCGTAGAAATCGATGAAATCATTTCCTATCCCGGCTCTGTAGACAAACTGTTTTAGCTCTTCCGGTTTGCCCTCCCACGACGCGTAGGAGGTTCCCTGTGTGTTTACAGGAAGGTTTGAGGAAGTTGCCATATCCGTTATAGCCGGATTCTTTCTCAGCTCATTGAGTAATGTCCCTGGATTTTTTCTGATTGCCGGATCTTTGAGTTCCACCGTAATGATGTTTTCCTTTTCAAAGCCCATATCAGAAGTTTCTATGAAGTTGAGTTGGCGCATGACCGTGAAGGTGCATACAAGTGCAACCATTGAAATTACATTCTGCACTACAACCAGGAAATTTCTAAGCTGCCATGACCTGTTGCCTCCCAAGGCCTTATAATTCTCATTAATCAGATTTACAGGGGTGATTGATGAAAGATGCAATGCCGGCAGGATGCCGGCGGCAGATATCAGGTGAATATACCTGATATCTCCGTTACCTGAGATGCTGAAATTTGCATCGCTGCGAAGATGGATCTTTCTCAGAGGCTCGGCGATGAAGCGGGAATCCTTGAAAAATGAATACGACGACAAGTATCTGGATGTCAAGTCTTCAAGTTTGTCTTCGATATCTTCTGCATTCGCGTTATCGAACAGTTGTACGTATGTAGTATGGCTATGGCCATCCCATCTGTTGGCCGCATCTCTGCTTCCAGATATACTGTAATATGTTTCAAATCCAGTCAGAAAGTCGAAATGAAAATGAGAATTTTGCGGAATATTTTGCAGTATGCCGCAGACTGTGAACAGATACTTGTTATCAGCCAGGATTGTTTTTCCGACAGGATCTTCATTGCCAAAGTACTTCACCGCCATATCCTCTGTCATAAAGAGAGTAAACGGTTCTTTCAGTGCTTCAGCAGGGTTGCCTGTAATTACTGGGAAGGTGAAAATTTCAAGAAAGTCTGTATCAGCATACAGGAATCCACCCTCCTCAAACAGTTTTGAGTTATACTCGAGGATGTGAAATTTCAGATTACATTTTGTGGAATTCTTAATTTCCGGAATATCGTTTATCAGGGCATTCTTAAGAGGGTCCGGTGTAACCGCAAAGAGATCCTTACCCATGAATACATGTCCGGGCTGTTTCCGTATAATCCTGTAAATCTGATCCGCATTTTCGTGGTATGAATCATAGCTCAGTTCATATTGAACATATAGTATTATCAGAATGGCGCAGGTCAGGGCTATTGAGATGCCGAAAATGCTTATGATTGACTGTTGTCCCTGGCTGATGATGCTCCGGACTGAGAGCTTGAGATAACTCTTAACCATTGCTGTTTTTTTTGGCGGTTAAGCCTTTACTCAAAGACTGCAAGGCCGTTAATATGCTGCACAAAAAGCAAAGAGGCGCCTGGTCGGGCGCCTCATAAAATGGGATGAAACAGGTCCGGAGAGGTTACTGGTTATTCCCGGTTACAACCTGTCCGTCAAACAGATTTACAATCCGGTGGGCATAGCCTGCGTCCCTGTCAGAGTGTGTCACCATAATTATGGTTGTACCCTCCTTGTTCAGTTCAGACAAAAGGTTGATGACCTCTATACCGTTTTTTGAATCCAGGTTACCAGTAGGCTCATCTGCCAGGATCAGTCTTGGATTTGCCACAACCGCCCGGGCAATTGCCACCCTCTGCTGCTGGCCTCCTGATAGCTGCTGTGGGAAATGTTTTGCCCTATGAGTTATCTTCATACGTTCAAGAGCATCCTCTACCTTTTTCTTCCGTTCACCGGTTTTCATCTTAAGGTAGATGAGCGGTAATTCGACATTTTCATAGACATTCAGTTCGTCTATCAGGTTAAAGCTCTGAAAGACGAATCCGATGTTACCCTTTCTGAAGATTGTGCGGTCACGTTCCCGAAGGTTAGCCACCTCTGTTCCGTTAAAGAGATAGCTTCCCGATGTCGGGTTGTCAAGCAGACCGAGGATGTTAAGGAGAGTCGATTTGCCGCATCCGGAGGGTCCCATTACGGCAACATATTCACCCTCTTTTACTTCCAGGCAGACTTTGTTGAGTGCTGTTGTCTCCACTTCTTCCGTGCGGAAGACCTTTGTTAAATCATTTGTCTTGATCATGATTTTAATATTAGTTGTTATTTGCTGTTTTTAAATACCAGTTTTTCATTCTTTCCGAAGGTCTCATATCCGGAGATAATCACTTTTTCACCCGGCTGTAATCCTTCCAGTATCTCATAATATTTTGGATTTTTACGACCGGTGGAGATGTCTCTCCGGGTTGCGTATGATTCTGATGGGTCAACAACGTAAATCCACTGTCCTCCGGTTTCCTGGAAGAAGCCGCCAACAGGCACGAGTATTGCTGTCTTGGGTTGACCGAGCTGGAGACTTGTATAATAAGTCTGGCCCGTTCGTATGTTCGCAGGTATTGTATCCGTAAATACCATATCTATTTTGAAGGTGCCGTTACGCACTTCGGGGTATACCCTGCGAACTGTCAGGTTAAAGGCATTGCCTTGCCTGTCCAGTGTGGCGGTGAGCCCGGTACGGATCCTGTCAATATAGTGTTCATCTATCTGGGCTGTCACCTTGAATGATGTAAGCACGTTAATCTGCCCCATATTGGCGCCCCGTGAGATGGACTGGCCTATCTCGGGTACCAGCAGTCCGAGCTGGCCGTCAACAGTGGCCCGTACATTAAGGTTTTCCATCCTTTGCCTTACAAGCGACAGGTTTTTGCGCATGTTATCGAGATTGTTTTTCAGGTTGTCGACCTGAACCGAGCGGAAAACAGAATCCTGCTTCTGCCTCTCAACGAAAAGCTCCTCCGACTGTATAGCCATGTCGAGATCCTCCTTTGAGCGGATGAATTCCTCCACAGAGATGAGGCTGTCACGCATCAGCATCCGGTTCTGGTCATAGTTGCGTTTTTTTCTCTCGATATCGTATTTCAGATTCAGCAGTTCCCGTTTGATCTGTAACCTGTCCTGCTCCATGGCTATCTGGGTGTTCCTCAGGAAATTTTCCTTTTCTGCCAGTTGTGCCTCGCTGTCCAGTATATTGAGATAAAGGTCCGGGTTGGAGAGCTTCAGGATGATGTCCCCCTCTTTGACCATTGATCCCTCCTCGATTAGTATCTCCTCTACACGGCCTCCTTCCTGGGCATCGAGGAATATTGTACTGATGGGTTCTACCGTACCCGGAACAGTTATGTAATCATTGAATACATTCTCCGATACCGTCTCTATTATCAGTTTATCCTTCTCCACCCTGAAGGTTGAGGTTCGCTCAGCAAAGAATGCCATATACATCAGCACTAAAAATGCTATGGCACCTGCAATCCAGGCAATGTGTTTACCCCTTATGCCCTTCTTCTTCTCTATAGGTTTGTCCATTCTTTCAAGCGGCTTGTCCATTATATTTCAGTTTGTGTTTAGTTGATTACAAGGTTTTCATACTCTCCCGTCATAAAAAACCGGATAGTAAGTTCACGTATCATGAGTTGCAGTTTGGTTCTGAGTGCCTCTGTCTCCGCGGAAAAAAGTGTGGTTCTGGAAGCAGAGTAATCAGTAACATCAACCAGCCCTGATTCAAATTTCTTTTCTACGGCGTTATATGATTTTCTGTTGAACTGCAGGTTGGCGTCTGCAGCCATATACTCCTGCTTACCGCGGTTGTAGCTCAAGCAGGCATTTTCAATCTCTGTAAAGAGGTTATTCTTCTCGAGTTCGAGCCGGAGCTCAGTGTCACTCTTACGGATCTTCGCCAGTTTGATATTCCTGCTGGCTGAATACCTGTTGAAAATCGGGATGTTAAGGGAGAGGTATACGGCCTGGCTGTTGTTGTTTCTGAGCTGGCTTGAGTACGACTCCTGTTCAGCAGCTTCTTCACCAAGTACTTTGTAAAAGCCCGTATAAATGGCTCCGCCTGCCGAGAGGCCGGGAGCCAGCTGACCCCTTGCCGCTGCCAGCTGTTTTTCTGACGCAGCCAGTTCATACTCAATGGCTTTGAGCCTGGGAAGGACCTGGGCTGCTACCTGGTATACACTGTCTGCTTCGTATCCCGCATCGGTGATCAGTATGCCGTCAAAATCAGGGAGTTGAATGTCAAAGTCTTGATCTGACGGTAACTGCAACATCTGTTTCAGCTGTGTCACGGCCTGGCTGGCATTGTTCTGAGCGATTGTCCAGGTAAGCCTGTCGCCTGATGCCTGGCTCTCCATCTCATATTTACGTGAAACGGATTCTTTTCCCGTCTCCACCATCCTGGCGATTCTGAACAGTTGTCTCTCGGACAACTCCATCTGCATCTTCGCAGCTGCCTCCAGTCCTTTAGCGTAGGTGACCTGGTAATACTGCCCCATAATATTTACTATCAATGTATTGCGGGCAACCTTTTCCGATTCAAGGCCTGACTTCAGCATGAATTTGCCGGCGGCTATCATATTAAGTGTAGTGAACCCGTTGAACAGGTCAATCGAAGAGTTCAGCGAGTATGAGTTGCTGACATTCTGTTTGAATGTGATAAGGTTGGTGACGGGGTCAATCGATCGGCCGAATCCGACTCTTGCATCGGAACCCAGGTTAAGATCAGGAAGCAGATCCATCCTTGATTTTGTCAGGTTCACTGCGGCGGTTTCAGTAAGTAGCTCCTGTCTCTGAAGCCCTATATTATTCTCAAGGGCATAGTTTATGCAATCACTCAAAGTCCATTTTTCCTCCTGGGCACTGAGCTCCCGCGGAAAAACAGCAGTCAGAACCAAAACTATACATATCAGATACTTCATTTCTGTCTTCAATTTATAATTAATAGAAACCAAAGAGCGTGCCATGCAGGTAATGGTCAGATAATCAATATAATAACTATTAATGCGACTGAGAAAGTGTAAAGAAATCATGCAGAAAGTGTAAAAAAATCATACAGTAATGAAATTGTTCTCAGGTTAATATTCTGTTAATCAGGCAATAATTAATTTCTCTAAAGCAGTTGGTTAATCCATTAGGTATATTTTTATGGTTAAAATCGAAGCATATGTTTAAGAACCTGGTCAAGACAGCCGTCAGACACATAATGAAACACCCCGGTTACAGTTTCCTTAATGTTCTGGGTCTCACTCTAGGGATAACAAGTGCACTTTTTCTTCTGATATACGTAGCGGATGAAGTGAGTTATGACCGTTATCACGAAAAGGCAGACAGGATTTACCGGGTCTCATCGAAGATAACTGAGACGGATGATCAGTTCACCTGGATTGTTGCACAGATACCCTTTGGGCCCCAGGTAGCTCAGGACTATCCTGAGGTGGAGGCATATGTCCGGTTCATCAATATGCCACGTGCACTGTACAAATACGAAGACAAGGAGTTTGTTGAGGAGGACTTTTTCTATGCCGATTCCGCTCTGTTTGCTATTTTCACCTACAAGGTTATTCGTGGTGATGCCCGGAGTGCGCTCCTCGAGCCGAACAAAATAGTTCTTACGGAAACAGTGGCCGCAAGGTATTTTGGCGACAGTGATCCGGTAGGCAAGACTCTAACGGAAGGTACCACTACTTATGAGGTGACCGGGGTGATAGAAGATGTACCCTTCAACTCTCATTTCAGATTCGGGGCTCTCGCCTCAAGAACCAATCTGCCGGAGAGAATTGGCTCCTGGGGTAACTTCGGTGTGTTTACCTATCTTCTTTTTCCGGAAGGGCTTGATGTCAAAGCCTTTGAGGAAAAGATGCAGGGAATGTATGCCGCCTATATGGAACCAATTTTCGGACCTGTTAACGTGAAGGTTGAGTATCTTCTTGAGCCTATAAAGGAAATACATCTCTACTCAACCAAGTCAGGTGAGCCAGAGCCAACCGGGAGCATAACATATGTATATATATTTGCCATTGTGGCTATCTTCCTGGTTCTGATTGCTGCAATGAATTACATGAACCTGGCCACTGCCCGCTCATCCAGCCGTGCACGCGAGGTAGGTCTGAGAAAAGTTGTCGGATCACGACGTGGCCCGCTGGTTTTGCAGTTTCTTTCAGAATCGGTCATATTTACTATTATATCACTGGTAATAAGCATTATCCTGCTTATGGCCCTCCTCCCGAAACTAAATCTCCTTGCCGGGAAATCGTTTGACATGAATGTCATACACAGCCCGGTGGTTCTGTTGAGCATGCTTGGGGTGGTATTGCTTGTCGGGTTCATCGGTGGCAGCTATCCTGCATTCTTCCTCTCAAGATTCAGTCCCGTAACGGTCCTTAAAGGTGAGATAACCCAGGGGTCAGCCGGAAGCCTGTTTCGTAAAATACTGGTTGTTATACAGTTTACGGTTTCAGTTATAATGATAGTTTGTACGCTGGTCGTTTTCAGGCAGCTAAATTACCTGAAGACTATGGACCAGGGATTTGATCAGAAAAATGTTATCAGCCTTGACCTTAACGGGCCAATGGCAAGGAAATACCCTGTATTGAAACAGACCTTGCTTGAGAATCCAAATGTGGTTTATGTATCCTCCACCTCCAGCCGGGTAGGTGAGGGCTCAGGCAAGCTTCTCTTCAATGTCGAAACCGACCAGGGCATGGTACAGCGTGGTATTAACTTTGCAATTGCAGATCATGATTTTGTTGAAGCACTGGGAATTAAGATGGTGCAAGGCCGGGATTTCCAGGAGGATATGCCTTCTGATACTCTTTCCGGTGTTATCGTGAATGAGACATTCGTAAACCGAATGGGCTGGAGTGATCCTATTGGTAAAAGAGTTGAGGCCGGAGATGAAAACACTCTGAGAGCCAGAGTAGTGGGAGTGATGCAGGATTATCATCAGACCGGAATGTATAATGAGATCGAATCACTGCTGCTGGCGTACCGTACAATAAATAACATAGTATATATCAAGATCAGTGAGGATAATACCGCCCAGACTCTCAGCCATATTGAATCAAGCTGGAAGGAGGTATTCCCGGACCAGCCATACAGTTATGCATTCCTGACGGAGCGGTTCAACAGGCAGTTCGAATCGGATGAAAAGCGCGGACTGATCTTCACCCTGTTCACCATCCTGGCAATTCTCATAGCATGTCTCGGTCTCTTCGGACTGGCTTCATACACTGTAGAACAGAGAACCAGGGAGATAGGCATCCGAAAGGTCTTCGGTGCAAATGAAAGAACGATTTTAAAGCTGGTGACCAGGGACTTCTTAATCCTGTCGCTGATCTCTATAGTCATTGCTTTTCCCATTGCGTACTATTTCATGAGCAACTGGCTTGAGAACTATGTCTACAAGAGCAGCATGGGAGCTGTCGTGTTCATTCTGGCAGGCTTGCTGACACTGGTGATAACCTTTGCCACTATCAGCTTCAAGGCATACCAGGCTGCTGTGACCAATCCGGCCGATTCAATAAAGACCGAATAGCACAGGCTGATTTTCCTTTCATACTTCGCTACTGCGGTGAGATCGGTGTCCTGATCGGCCGGCTTCGGTTTTGCATCCCCGGGTCTGGGAGGGAATAATCTTTAATCCTGCTGCCATACCTTTTAAATTTATCCTAAATTTGCAGATCACACAAATTGATGACATAGTTATGGCAAAGTACTACAGCCAGGGTATTGAGGAAGTACTGGCTCAGCTAAATACCAGTGAGAATGAAGGTTTGACCACTGCGGAGGCAAAGCGCAGGCAGGAGGAGTATGGCTATAACCTGCTGGAAGAGAAGGGCAGGAAGAATATAATCATGATGTTTTTTGCACAGTTTAAAAGCCTGATGATCATTATTCTCCTGGTTGCTGCCGCAATTTCCGGGGTGGTTGGAGTCATGGAGGGAGAAGGATTGCTTGACACTTTTGTGATTCTTGGTATCCTCGTTGTAAATGCACTGATAGGTGCCATCCAGGAGAAAAAGGCTGAGACATCACTCGAGGCTCTGAAGAGCATGGCTGCTCCTGCATCAAAGGTATTGCGTGACGGCACAGTCAGGGAGCTTGCTACCCGTGATCTGGTTCCCGGCGATGTTGTAATTCTGGAGACCGGTTCT
The DNA here is from genome assembly GCA_034002785.1 of Bacteroidales bacterium. GTDB lineage: Bacteria > Bacteroidota > Bacteroidia > Bacteroidales > VadinHA17 > SR-FBR-E99. Next base: position 22,367 of record JAVEZX010000009.1, on the reverse strand, counting down.
GTCATACCGGCTGACCTGCGTCTTTCAGAGGCAGTAAACCTGAAGGTTCAGGAATCTTCCCTCACAGGTGAGTCTGTTCCCGTCAACAAGCAGACAGAGCCCATCCCGGGAGAAGATATATCACTGGGAGACAGGACAAACATGGTATACTCGGGTAGCATGGTTACCTATGGCCGTGGCCGTGGTATTGTGGTGAGCACAGGGATGAAGACAGAGGTTGGCAAGATTGCAAATATGCTTCAGCACGCTGAGGATACAGATACACCCATGAGCCGGCGTCTGAACCAGTTGGGAAAGGTTCTCGGACTGGTGGCGCTTGGCATCTGCGGCCTGATTTTCGTTGTCGGGGTGCTCTATGGCAATTCTGTCTTAAGCATGTTCATGACTGCGGTCACCCTTGCTGTAGCTGCAATTCCTGAAGGGCTTCCGGCTGTCTCAACAATAGTGCTTGCGATTGGTGTACAGCGGATGGTGAAAAAGAACGCTATAATTCGCACACTGCCATCAGTGGAGACACTCGGAAGTGCAACCGTTATATGCTCTGACAAGACAGGAACGCTGACGCAGAACAAGATGACCGTTGTTGAGGCTTTTGTCAATCATAAGCATGATCAGATAAACAGGAGTTCTCCCGGCAGCACCCTCAATGATGAGGAGGAGAGGCTTCTTGCCATATCTGTCCTATGCGCAGACGCTTACATAAAGAAGGATGAGGACGGTACCGTCTCGTTTACAGGTGATCCTACCGAGACAGCTCTTCTGGACTTCGGGCTTCTTTACGGTGTTCATAAGGATGAGGTTGAAAAGAAGTTTCCGAGGGTAGCGGAGATACCCTTTGATTCGGAGAGGAAGCGCATGACTACAGTCAACAGGATGTCAGAGAGCAGCACCCGGGTCAATGTCAAGGGAGGCCTTGACGAGGTGCTTGGAGTATGTGACAAGATTGTGATCAATGGAGATATCAGGCCTCTTACACAGGGTGACACGGCTGAGATCCGTAATGCCAACGAGACAATGGCCAACTCCGCGTTGCGGGTACTGGCTATGGCTTACAAGGATCTGCCAGAGGCGCCTCAGAAGGTAACAATCGGGGAGATGGAGAATGGGTTGATCTTCATCGGACTGCTGGGGATGATAGATCCGGCCCGGCCTGAGGTGCTTGATGCAGTTGCAAAGTGCAATACAGCAGGAATCAGGCCGGTAATGATTACCGGAGACCACAAGACCACTGCACTTGCAATTGCACGTGAGATAGGCATCTACAAGGATGGTGATATAGCTATCACCGGCTCTGAGCTTGAGAAGCTTTCTGATGAGGAGCTTAATGAGACCGTCTTCGGATTTTCAGTTTATGCCAGGGTAGCTCCGGAACATAAGGTACGGATTGTCAAGGCATGGCAGAGTCACAGTGAGGTGGTAGCCATGACCGGCGACGGCGTCAATGATGCCCCGGCACTCAAGCAGGCAGATATCGGGGCCGCCATGGGCATCGTGGGTACAGATGTGGCCAAGGGCGCTGCAGACATGATACTCACTGATGACAACTTCGCAACAATCGTCTCAGCGGTTGAAGAAGGACGAAGGATCTATGACAACATTCTGAAGGTCATCCAGTATCTACTGTCAACGAATGTAGGAGAGATATTCCTCATTCTTGTGACATCGATATTCAATATGGGAATGCCCCTTCTTCCGATCCATATTCTCTGGATAAACCTTGTTACTGACAGTCTGCCGGCACTGGCACTAAGTGTTGACCCGCCTGAAAAGGGAATCATGAACAGGAAACCGCGTAATCCGAAGGGTGGGTTCATGACGAAAGGAATGATCTGGCGCGTTATGTACCAGGGTCTGATGATTGGATGCATTCCCCTGGTCTCATATATCCTTGGCCTGCATGACGGTGGAGAGGAGCTGGGGCGCACCATGGCTTTTGCTACTCTTATGTTTGCACAGCTTGTGCATGTCCGTAACCTGCATTCAAATGAAAGTTCATCCTTCCTGTTCAATCCATTGAGAAACAAACCTTTGATCCTGGCCATTTTTGCATCGGCCGTCATAGGGCTAATTGTATTGCTGGTTCCGCCGATCCGCGAAGCATTCAGCCTTGCAATCATGGATCGTGAGCACTGGATAATTGTTATACTGATGGCTTTTGCTCCTATACCCGTGGTGGAACTGTTCAAGCTGTTCAGGATCAATGGAGTGAAAAGCGACGAAAAGTAGCCTCGGAAAAAACAGACACCTTGCATCCGGCTTAAGGCAGAATGGCACACAAAACCGCAGACAGGAAAATCTTTGGGTATCCCCGGAACATCCTTTTCACCGGTCTGACCAGTTTCCTTACCGACACATCGGTAAAGATGATCTACTCTGTCATGCCGATGTTCCTCATGTCGATTGGTGCCTCCAAGGCAAGTCTCGGTCTGATTGAAGGTGTTGCGGAAAGCACGGCCTCCCTTATCAAGGCATTGTCAGGATTCTGGAGTGACAAAATCGGGAAAAACAAGCCATTCATGCTGGTCGGTTATGCCATCTCCGCCCTTATCCTGCCGCTGTATGCCTTCGTCGTCTCCCCGATGCATGTCCTGATTCTTAGGTTTGCTGAAAGGTTTGGAAAGGGGATCAGGACAGCTCCCCGGGACAGTCTTATTGCAGGGTCGGTAACTAACAATGAGACAGGCAGGAGTTTCGGTCTTCAGAAAGCCATGGACAACAGCGGAGCTATTGCCGGACCACTGCTGGCGTTTGCATTTTTGACCCTGTTTCCGGGCGACTACAGGCTTATCTTCATGGTGGCTGCTATTCCTGCTTTTATCGGCATATTCGTCATTATCTTCGGCATAAAGGAGGTGATGAAAAGCAAGGCGGAACTCTTTCATAAGTTCCGGTTCAGGGACTTTTCAAAAAGATATTACCTCTTTCTGGGTATTGTCTTCATTTTCACCCTGGGAAACTCTACCGATGCTCTTCTGCTGGTCAAGGCGAACGAAGCCGGGATAAAGGTCTCATTTATCCCGCTGGTCTATCTGGTCACAAATAGTGTAGCAGTCATTGCTGCAATTCCTCTGGGCACTCTGTCCGACAGGGTGGGGAAGGAGAAAATACTTATAGCCGGCTTCTTTATTTATGCCCTGGTTTACTACTGGTTTGGCAGGACCTCCGATACAGTCGCAATAACTTTGCTGTTTGCCCTTTACGGGCTTTATTCAGCTGCTACTGATGGTATTCAGAAGGCTTTTGTCACAGATATTATTGACAAGAACAAGAAGGGCACCGGTCTTGGCATTTATAATGCAATACTTGGGATAACCCTGCTGCCTGCCAGCATTATAGCCGGGTTTTTGTATGACAGCGCCGGGTCAGCTTTCCCCTTTTACTTTGGTGCTTCAATGGCCTTTCTTGCCTTTTTGCTGATGATAATATTCTCCATTTACGGAAGTGCCGGGAGGAAAGACTGATTTAAAGTCATTCTGTTGAAGCAGATATGTAAATCTTACATGAGGTTTTCTTATATCCTAATCAACCCTCAGCGCGCGGGCCGGATTGTAGTTTGCAGCCCTTAGAGTCTGAAAGATAACTGATATGAAGCCGACGGTAATTACTACAACTGACGTCAGGAAATATATCAGCGGACTGACTGATGCCTTGTCTGCAAAGCTTTCCAACCAGTATTTTGAACCGAACCAGGCGACTGGCCAGGCTATCAGGGAGGCAATCAGAATTAGCATCACCGTCTCTTTTATCAGCAGTCCGAGTACAACTGGCGCTGTGGCTCCGTAAGTCTTCCGGATGCCTATCTCCCTGGTCCTTTTATTGGTCATGAAAGCAACCAGTCCTATCAGTCCCAGGCAGGCAATGAATACCGCGAGAAGAGAAAACAGTAAAAAGATTTTTCCGGTCTTCATCTCGGAACTGTACAGGTTGTTCCATGAGTCAGTGAAGAATTCATACTGGAAAGGCCGGTCAGGAGCAAACTCTCTCCACTTTTCTTCAATTGCCCGGATTGTGGCGGGGATATTGCTGCCTGAGAGTCTGATCGCTGCATACTGATCGCCCCCACCCGGAAACAGGACAGTAAAGCATACCGGGTCAATTTCCTTGTGCATTGACGCGATGTGAAAGTCCTTCATCACACCAATGATTTTGTACCGCTGGAATGTGTTCGGTCCGGAAGGTTGCTGAATGTATTGCCCTACAACCGGTTCTGTCAGACCGAGCGATTTCACAGCAGCCTCATTTATAAGGACGGATGTGGAATCTGTTCCATATTCACGGGAAAAAAAGCGACCGTCAACGAGCCGTACACCCAGTGCCTGTGGAAAGTCAAAGCTTACCTGCGACTGTTGCAGAAGATAGGTGTTCTTTTCAGGGTCGTCATCGCGAAAAAAGGCATTGTTACTGTAGTTCATGCCCGGCAGCTGTCTTGAGAATCCCGCCTTCTCCACTCCCTCGATTCCGAGGATCTGTTCCCTGAATGTCTCACGCTGCCGCCAGAAGGCATCTGCCCTTCTTAATACAATTAGATTCTCTTTATCAAAACCAATATCCTTTTTCGTCATGAAGTTCAGTTGCCGGTAGACAACAGTTGAACCAATAATTATCACAATCGATACGGCAAACTGAAAAACCACAAGAATGCCCCTCAGTCTCTTTGACATTGCTCCTGGACTAAGGGTGCCCTTGAGAACATCCACCGGATCAAATGAAGCAAGTACCATTGCCGGGTAAAAACCCGCCGAGAAACCAACTACAAGTATGAGTAGAACCAGGAAAGGGATTCCGTTAGCGTTCCAGAGACCTACTGAAAGGGTTTTTCCTGTCAGCTGGTTGAAGGCAGGAGTCAGCACCAGGACCAGCAGCACTGAAATAAGCACCGTGACAGCCGCAATGACAACTGATTCGGAAATGAACTGTAAAAACAGTCCTGACTTGCTCGCACCTGAAACTTTCTTTATACCTACTTCCCTGGCCCTGCCTGCTGATTTTGCTGTGGCGAGGTTGACGTAGTTGATTATTGCAATCACGAGCACCAGGAATGCAATTACTGCAAATATATATACCGTGCTCAATGATCCCGGGGGTTCAAGACTATATTGCGTCGCACCTTTCAGATGAATATCCTTAACCGGTTCCAGCACGTATCTGAAGTCGTTCCCTGCATTCCTGAAATCATCAATTGACTGACCCAGGACCTGCTGCAGCTGAGGCCCCACATATTTTATTACCATACCCTGGAGTTTTTCCTCGAGGGCATCCTTCTGTGTGCCGTCACTGACAACAATATATGTGTAGAAGCTATGGGATATCCAGAACTGATTATTAGCCATTCCGGGGAAGGAACTCAACGAAGCCAGAATGTCAAATTTTATATGCGAATTATCAGGCACATCCCGGATAACACCTGTCACTGTATAAATCACGGTATCAGACTCCACTGTTACTTTCTGCCCTAAGGGCTCGGCATCACCGAAATATTTTCTGGCATACTCTTCCGTCATTACCATAGACCTCGGTCTGGCAAGTGCTGTAGCCGGGTCTCCCTTCAGGAACGTGAAGTCGAGCACATCAAAGAAGGTAGAGTCAGCGAAAAGCACTCCATCCTCGTTGAACTTGTTTTCGCCGTAACCTATCAGCCAGTCGCCCATTCCGCGAATCCTTGCGGCCTGTATTACTTCCGGATAATCATTCAGCATTGCCTGTGCCATGGGTGCTGCCGTGACACCCTGGTTAAGCTCACCTCCTGCCATCCGGCCCACTACCTTCAATCTGTAGATGTTTTCATAGTTGCTGTGAAACCTGTCATAACTCAGTTCATGGATAACATATAGAGAGATAAGCAGGAAGCAGGTGAGTCCTATGGACAGACCTGCCATATTCAGCGCCACATATCCGCTTTGTTTTTTGAAGTTGCGGACGGAATTGGTAATGAAGTTTTTAAGCATGCCCGTAAGTTTAAATCAAGTCCGGTTTAGGATTAGAAAGACGATAGGAAATGTAACTTGTTGCACATCAACAGTCACAAAAATATGAGGATCAGGTTAAAATTTATCTGGTCTGTTGGCATGTAGCCTTTGAATAACAGGTGCATTTAAGCCAGACCTGATTGCAGACTGTCGAATATAATTTACTACATCTATCCCGGCACAGCCGATGTGATAAATATTATACCGTTTACTAAACTTTAAACGGATGAAAGGGTTTACCTTTAAAAGAAAAAACAATGCCGGACAAACATTCGAACAGCCGTCGCGAGTTCCTTCAGAAGATGATTGCTCTGACAGCGCTTGCAGGAGTTGCACCTTATGCCGAAACATTCGGGCAGTCTTTTGCGGAGATCAGGAAGGGCAAGCTACCCCTGAGGCCTCTTGGAAAAACGGGACATATGGTAAGCATCTACAGCCTGGGAGGGCAGGGCTCCATTGAGATCCCCGGCAAGGAGGATATCTCCGTTGAGATCATCAACCGGGCGCTTGATCTTGGTATTAACTATATTGATACAGCCGCTGCATACGGAAGGCAGACGCCAACTGTTGCAAGGGCAGATGCCATGGGCACAAGCGAAAGGAATATGGGTCAGGTAATGAAATACCGGCGCAAGGAGGTCTTCCTGGCCAGCAAGACCCATGACCGCACCTATGACGGATCAATGAGGCTTCTTGAAAAGTCGCTCAGGCAGCTTAATACCGATCATCTCGACCTGTGGCAGATCCACAACGTTAAGATGTCTGAGATGGAGACGCTTGACAGGATTACCGGCGAGGGGGGAGTGCTGAAGGCTATGATAAGAGCCCGTGATGAGAAGATGATCCGATTTATCGGTTTCACCGGTCATGAGGGTCCTGATGTCCTCAATGCCCTCAATGAGAGGTTCCCGTTTGACAATGTACTTGTTGCAATCAATGCGGCTGACAAGCATCATGATCCGTTTATCGAGAAATTCCTGCCCAATGCCGTGAAGAATGAGATGGGTATTGTTGGGATGAAGATCCCGGCCCGCGACCGGATATTCTCCAACGGCGGGATCATTACAATGAAGGAGGCGATTGATTATGTGCTGACGCTTCCGGTAAGCACTATCATTGTGGGTCTTGACAAGATTGCCGAGCTGGAGGAAAATATAAGCATTGCGAAGGAATTCAAGCCGCTGACGGCTGACCAGATGCTGGCCATTGAGGCCAAAACAAAGCCACATTACAAGGACCTGCTCTTCTTCAAGAACCTATCAGAGTGGCCGGCGGACTGGTGATCAATGGATTTGCGAGTTGCGAGTTGCGAGTTTCGATTTAATAAAATTCGCACTTCGCACTTCGCACTTCGCGCTTCCATATCTTCTATTTGGCCATGGGCCCGGCGGGGACCTCCTCGACCTTGCGCTCGCGTCTGCTGGTGAATCCAAAGAACCAGATCAGGGAGAAGGAGATGATTATCATACCGATTACCGTTACCCAGTCGGCATTCTCTCCCGGTACTATTATCCAGCTCAGGATGGCGCCGAAGACGGGGATGATGAACTTCCAGAGATTCAGCTCGCTGACCTTCACCTCCGGGCGCTTCAGCAGCACGTACCACTTTGAGAAGGTGAAAGCTGACATGAATGAGAGCCAGGCCAGCACCAGCCAATAAACCATCGGAAAATCGGGTTTTGACGGAACCTCCTCAAAACCAAAGGAGATCAGAAACATTATCGCCCCGCCGGTAAAGAGCGAGAATGAACTCAGCACCAGCGGATTCATGTTCTTGCCGTTCTTGGAGACGAGTACGTTGCTGGTTGCTGTGGAAATATTGGCAATAAAGATCATGATTATCCCTGCCACCTCACCCGGGAGGCCAAAATGAAATCCCTGCCTTCCGGCACTGACCAGCACTATACCTGCAAGCCCGAGAATAATTGTGATCACTTTGGCACTTGTAAACCTCTCCTCCTTTATCATAATCCGGGAAACAATTGCAGTCACAAACGGCTGTGATCCAACAATTACTGCCCCCAGGGCTCCGGGTACCCTGTCCATCCCGATATAGAACAGTATATAGTTGATAAGTGTCTGGAGGATTGTAACCCATATTGCCAGGCTCCTGTTCTCCATTATCATCCTGATATATTCACGTGGCCTGACTGTGAAGGGGAGAATCATCAGCCCGGAGAGGATAAAGCGCGTTCCCGCGAAGTGAAGAGGAGTCGAATATTGCAGTCCTATCTTAATGAAGGGATAGGCTGTTGACCACATCAGGCAGGTTACGATTGCCCAGATGATGGTGTTTGTATGTCGGTCAGTCATCTGAAACAGATAAGACTGCAAATATCGTTTTTTTTACTTTTCCTTTTTATTCCAGTCCGGGGGTTTTACTCCAAGCAGATGCTCCACGAAGAAGTCCTGCCTGCGCCTTTCGCCGTAGGTGCCGCCGCTGCTGTGCTGCATCCCGGGAACCAGAAGATAGTCGAAGTCCTTTCCGGCCTTGATCAGTGCATTGACAAACTGCGTTGTAGAGGCAGGATCGACGTTGTTGTCCATCTCACCGTTGATGAGCAGGAGCTTGCCCTTCAACAGGTGTGCGTTCTCAACATTGGACGATTCGATATAGCTCTGGTCAACAGGCCATCCCATCCATGCTTCATTCCACCATATCTTGTCCATTCTGTTGTCATGGCATCCGCAAGAGGAGACGGCAACGTCATAGAATTCCGGGTGGAAGAGCACTGCACCTGCTGAGTTCTGCCCACCTGCCGAGGTGCCGTAAACGCCAACCCGCTCAACGTCCATGTAGGGATATTTCGCGGCTGCGGCCTTCATCCACAGAATCCTGTCAGGGAACCCGGCATCACCGATATTCTTCCATGCCACATCATGGAACTTCTTCGACCTGTTCGAAGTGCCCATCCCGTCAATCTGAACCACGATGAAGCCAAGTTCGGCAAGTGAGTTCATGTTTCCGTATGTAGGGCGGAATGTCTTCGGCACGAAGCTGCTGTGAGGACCGGCATAGATATTTTCAATCACCGGATACTTCCGGGAGGGATCAAAGTTGAGCGGTCGAATTATTATTCCCCAGATGTCTGTAACACCGTCACGGCCTTTCGCAGTGAAGACCTCGGCGTTCTGCCATCCTGTGGCACGAAGGTCAGTGATGTCAGCTTCGGCGAGCTTCATCAGCTCACTTCCGTCAGCACCGCTGCGGATCACAGACACGGGAGGCATGTCAACCCTCGACCAGCTATCAACAAAATATTTTCCGTCAGCCGAAAAGAGCGCCTCATGATTTCCGTCAGCGGGTGTCAGGTGTGTGAGTCCTGTGCCGTCAAACCCGATGCGGTAATAGTGAATCAGGTAAGGGTCACCCTGCTCGCGGCCCGATGCCCTGAAGAGTATTGTCCGTGCTTTTTCATCCACGCTGACGACTCCCCTGACAACCCATTCGCCGCGGGTGATCTGGTTCTTTACCTTTCCTGTTGAACCGTCATACAGCCAGAGGTGGTTCCAGCCGTCCCGCTCCGATGCCCAGATGATCTCTCCGGAGGACTTCACGTCGTACCTGTACTTTTTGCCACTGTAGTCAATGAAGGTAGGTGACTGCTCGTCTATCACCACGCTCATCTTGCCGGTTGAGGCATCAATCCGCATGACCCTGTAAACCTGGTGTCCGCGCTTGTTATATTCAAATGTCAGTGAACTGCCCAGTGAGTCCCAGCGGAAATTTCCCAGGTTGTACTGGTTGAGAATCATCGCCTCGTCTACCATAATATGTTTCCTTTCGGTAACATCAAAAATCTGTGGAAAATACTGAGGTACGGCATCACCCGGCTTCGGGTATTCGTAGGTATAGCTTTTCGGCTGCACCTGGCCTTCAGGGGATGATTCAACATAGGTAATCATGTGCTTCTCGGCAGGAATGAGGAGGTAGGCCATTATCTTCCTTGAGTCGGGAGACCACTCCACGGAAGCAGAATAGTACTTGCCTATCCCGCCGTCATGGCTCAGCTGATATTCTTTCTTCTCCTCAAGGTTCCTTATCCACAGGTTGTAATCGCGAATGAAGGCAGTCATCTTCTTGTCCGGCGATGTATCAGGCCTTCCGATGAGTTCGTTACGGAACCCCCACGGCCACCTGTTGCTGTCTCCTCCCCAGGTGAACGGGCGCCTGGCCTCTCTCTCTTTGGTCACTGTATATTTCTTAAGGTCGCAATTGTACACTGAACCCGAATACTCGAATGACATCGTTTTGAGGTCATCAGCCATTATGATGTTCCTCACCGGCAGATCGTCCGACTTTATTTTATCACCTGTGACCTTGCCCAGCGCTTCAGCCAGCCTGACTGCATCAAATGCCTTTCTCTTCGTCTTCCTTGCCGGATCAGCCAGAATGAAATCCTTTCCCGTAGCGCTCCTGTCTTCAATTATCAGGAGGTTACTCTTGCCAACCCATACGGGTCTGATGTCACTGTGCCATACCTTGCCTGAGAGCTGTTTGTCAAGACCGTTAGCTCTCTCGTAATCCTTTTCGGTACCCTGTGCGCATACGGCAGTGCTGACTGCCGCGGCAAGCAGAGAGGCAAATAAAATCCGGGAAAATGTTCTGTTCATTGCAGGACTGTTTTAATTTTATGCATAGTTAAATTAAATTGCGTGTATTTCATACACTCTTTCAATGTTTTGTAGCTTAATTTGCCACGCTTTCACATTTTTTAAGGAACGTTAACAACCCGCGGAGGAGGGATCATGAAGATTGAAGAATACATCGCAGAGCGACTTCGCAAGGAGGGCGTGAGGAGGTTTTTCGGGATACCCGGAGGTCCCTCCATTCCTTACATGGAGGCTTTCAGGAAGGCCGGCATTGAGTTCATCCTGACGAGTCACGAATCCTCTGCTGCCGTGATGGCTGATGTGACGGCGAGGCTTACCGGGGTGACAGGCGTTTGTCATGCAACTTTTGGTCCTGGTGCCGTCAATCTGGCTTCCGGTACGGGAGGGGCGCTGCTTGACCGCTCGCCGGTTCTGGCAATGACCTCCGAGATGCCTGATTCATGGCTGGGCAGGACCGCCCAGATGAACATAGACCAGCAGGCGTTATTTGGTCCTCTCACAAAGGCAACCTTCAGGTTAACACCGTCCAATGCGGCTGAGGTGATGGGCCGCAGTCTTGAGCTGGCAAATGAGGAATATCCGGGTCCTGTTCACATCGGGGTGCCATCTGATCTTGCGGGTGACGATGCCAGGACTTTCACCGTTCTGAACGGAACCGCAGAAGAGAGCAGCCGGCAGGCGGATGCCTTCGCGAAGGCCGCCGTTCTGATTGCTTCGTCAAAAAGAGCGGTTATAGCTGCAGGGCTTACAGCCATGCGATCCGGCGCAGGAGCAGATCTCCTGAAGTTTCTCGCTGATCACGGTGTGCCTGTGGTTGTCACTCCCATGGCCAAAGGTATCATACCCGATGATCATCCCTGTTTTGCAGGCGTGCTTTTTCATGCTCTCAGTGACAGGCTTGACAGGTTGTTGCGGGAGGCCGACCTGGTAATAGGGCTCGGCTATGATCCGGTTGAGTACAACTATGAATCGTGGATTCCGGAAGTACCCCTGGTTCATTTCGACACACGGCCTCATGATCTGAGGATCAGGGGAGCATTGGAGATCGTGTCTGCCGCCGGAAGCTGGTTTGAGCACCTGTCATTGCTGAAGGCTTCTCCTGACATGATGCGACTGGCAGCTGAGGTAAGGAGTGGAATCCTCGGGGAGATTCATGTCCGGGATTCAGGTTTCAGTCCTGTAACGGCATTGACGGTACTGAGGGAGGAGTTGCCTGCAGGTGCAGTTGTGACTGCCGATGTGGGTTCGCATCTCCACCTGCTGGGTCAGTTATGGGATGTTATGACCGGCAGGCTGATCATGACAAATGGCTGGTCGTCAATGGGCTTCGGTCTGCCGGCAGCAGTGGCAGCAGCCCTGGCAGACTGCAGTGAGGCTGTTGTGTGCATAACCGGTGACGGAGGTTTCCTGATGCATGCAGGGGAGATAATTACTGCCCGCAGGTATGGCCTGAAAATTATCACCGTTGTACTCAGCGACGGGGAGTTGAACCTGATAAAGGTAAAGCAGTCCTGGAAAGAGGTAAGTCCCTATGGCATACAGGTCTGCAACGGTCCGCTCTTCGGCACCGGCAGCTTCCTCGGTATTGATGTCATGAGGGTCACGGATGCAGGGGAGATGCGCACAGCCGTCCGAAAATCGTTAAACTCCGGCAGCAGTATAATCATTGAGGCAGCAGTAGACCCCTCTCTATATGGAGAACTGATAGTAAAAAGCTAAGGCAGGACTATTCTTCTTTTTTCTTTTCGGCTGGCTTCTTTGCTTTTGCAGCAGGTTTGGCAACCTTTTCCGTAACGGTTGCCGGCTCTTTCTCAGTCTTTTTGGCGGCTGGTTTGGCCGGGCTCTTTGCGGGTGCTTTGGGCTTGGCTGTTTTAACCGGCTTCGCTGCCTTTACTTCAGGGGCTGCTGCTGCTGCTACAGCCTTTTCAGCTGCCTTAACTGCATTCTCAGGCACCGTTGCAACAACACTCTTCTTCGCCTTTTTCTTGCGGCGTACGCCAAAGGATCCTCTGATTATCTTTCCTCTTTTTGATTTCTTGTCACCTTTGCCCATAATATATCTTAGTTTAATTGTGAACTCAAGATTGCACTAACAACAAAAGTAGTAAAATTTGGTACTTTGGTGAGAATTTCTGTTAATAAATAAGGGTGTCTGCCACGGGGCTGTTGCGAGTGGTTTTATTAAATTTGTTGTTATGGCAACGAAGAAGCTGCGAATCTACGCTCCGGATGTCACTCCACGGCTGGAGTACACAGCCGGAGTGATCTTTGATACAATTCTGGGCATAAGCTTCGAGATCACGACAGACCGGCGCAAGATAGGAACCGGGCCTGCGATCTTCTATTCGGGGGAGAAGGCAAAAGATCAGTTTGTGATTCGTCCAGCGGGACTTCTATCGGCTACCGGCGTCTCCATGCCTGAACCTGAGGTCACCTTTCATGACGGCATGCCTTTGCTATTTGCAGGTGATGACGGAAGCATTCCTTTTGATCTCTTCTCGGCGGTCTTCTACATGATCTCGAGGTACGAGGAGTATCGTCCCTTTGCACCTGACGCCCACGGCCGGTTCCAGGGATCCGGGTCGCTTGCCGGTCGCAACGGTTTTCTGCGTAAGCCGGTTGTGGAGATATGGGCGAGATATCTTGCAGGAGAGCTGGTTAAGCACTATCCGGTGCTGACAATTAGGCACAATGAGTACAGCTCCCTGGTTACGGTGGATGTGGACCAGCCCTTTGCCTATCGCAGCCGCGGATTCCTTCGCAGCATGGGAGGCCTGGTCCGGGGCCTGGCAGGTACAGGGGCAAAGCCGGCCGAGCGGATAAGGACCATGACAGGGAACAGGGAAGACCCTTATGACAGCTTCGGATGGATCGAAGAGCAATTATGCGAATCCGGCAGCGATGCCCTCTTTTTCTTCCCGACCGGCGATCAGGGTGAGTATGACCACAGTCCTCCCTTCAGGGATCATGATTACGGGGAGATAATCAGGAAATATGACAGCCGCTTCGGCAGCGGTGTACACCCTTCCTATCGCTCTGCGGGAAGGACAAAGACCCTTAAGACGGAGGTGGAGCGGTACAAGTCCATCACAGGCCACTTTCCGGATAAGGCCCGGCAGCACTGGCTGCTGCTGAAAATACCAGAGACCTACCAGTCCTGGGAAGAGGCCGGGATAAGTCATGACTACACAATGGGATTCAATGATCAGCCCGGGTTCAGGGCGGGCATCGCCAGGCCGTTCCTGTTCTATGATCTCTCGAGGGAGAAGATAACGGGAATCACCGTTGTTCCCTTCCAGGTAATGGACGGCACCCTGAGGCAGTATATGCATCTCGATCCCGACAGCGCCATCGGGGTCATTGAAGAGCTCATTACGGCTACACGGAAGGTCGGAGGACTCTTTGTCCCGATATGGCACAATACCTCCCTGAACGAAGGCAACGGATGGGAGGGATGGCGACGGGTTTTCAGGGAAATGCTCTCAATGCAGAAGATATGATCAACTATCTCAGGAATACGGAGATAGACCGGGCGAAGTGGGACGCCTGCCTGAAGGAGATCCCCTCGGTACGGCCGTATGCATGGTCATGGTTTCTTGATATCATGGCACCGGGATGGGATGCTCTTGTTGATGACGATTATCTTTCGGTCTTTCCGCTGCCGCGAAAGAAGAAATTCGGATTCAGTTACATTGCCACACCGGTCTTTCTGCAGCAGTTGGGGCTCTTCACGCCCGATGGCGACCGGGACAGGATTGCCCAGGAGTTTGTCTCCTTCATCCCTGAGTTTTACAGGCTGACGGATCTGTGCATCGGGCAGGAAGTGAAGGTGCCCGGTTATTCGCTGACTCCAAGGATTAATTACGAGATGAAGCTCGATAAGCCTTACGGAGAGATGTGGCTGAGCTACATGAGTGACTGTCGCAGAAACATAAATATTGCCCGCCGTTATCCCCAGGAAATTGTCGCAGACGTCAAGCCTGGAGAGATAATCAGCCTCTTCAGAAACAACACCGCATCCAGGGCCGGAGTGATAAGGAGCGGCAGTTACGCGGGGCTTCACGACCTGATGGATCATTGCGTCCTGAACGGCACCGGGCGGATTCTCGGGGTCAGATCACCCAGGGGTAAACTGCTCTGGGGTATGTTTTTGATTGAGATGCACGGGCGAACCACCATGCTCTTCACGGCAGGCAGCCGTAAGAGTCGCGAGCTGAGAACATCTTACCTCGTCATTGACCACCTGATTAAAACCTATGCCGGAACAGGTCAGATTCTTGATTTTGCCGGATCAACCGTACCCTCCATAGCAATCTTCATGCGATCATTCGGGGGCGAGAGAACGACTTACTGGCGTCTTTACCGAAACACCCTCCCCTGGCCTGTAAGGATTTTTAAATAATCAGAAGAGCAGTTCTATAACCTGGTCTCCGGTGTCTGACTCGGTAAGCTTACCGTTTTCGCAGCGCAGTGTTCTTTCCGGAAATTTCTTAACAAGGGAGTGTTTGTGGGTTGACATTATAATCGCCCTGCCGGTGTTGCTTATGTTTTTCAGGAGTATGTGAATCTCTTCAGAGGTTTCAGGATCGAGATTGCCGGTCGGTTCATCCGCAAGAATTATCTCAGGGTCATTGAGCAGAGCACGTGCGATGACAACCCTCTGCTGTTCGCCTCCAGATAGCTGGTGGGGCATCTTGAAACCCTTGTTCTGCAGTCCCACCTTGCCCAGTACCTCTGTTATGCGTTCTTCGATGGCTACCCTGTTGTTCCATCCGGTAGCACGAAGTGCGAACTCCAGGTTGTCATACACTGATCTGTCTGTCAGCAGCTGAAAATCCTGGAAGACAATCCCGAGTTTTCTTCTAAGCAGTGGAATTTCCCTCTTTTTGAGTTTACGCAGGTTGAATCCTGCCACCCGGCCTTCGCCGTCTGTCAGCGGCAACTGGGCATTGAGAGTGCGTATCAGTGATGTCTTTCCGCTGCCAACCCTGCCTACCAGGTAGACAAACTCGCCCTTATCTACTTTCAGGTTAACGTCTGAGAGCACCATGTGATCCTGTTGCATGATCGTGCAACCATTGAGTTCAATTATCGTATCTAGAGGTGTGTGCTCTTCCATCCGGAACGGTTTTTGTGCAAAATAAAAAAGAATTAACAATCAGTGGCATATATGTTGATAAAATGAGGAATCAGGGAATTTTCCGGAGGTATTATAATTGTATTTTTACCATGGACGAAAATGCGCTGAAAAAAATGCGTAATAATTTGTTGATAAGTTGATTAGCAACAGGGATTGCCTGCCGGCATGTTTCTGTCCGGAATGGATCATGAAAGGATAAAGTTATGAACAGGAAAATATTGATGGTTATTGCGGTCTCACTTATAGCAGCGGGAACCGCAGTGAAGGGGCAGGTGTCATTCACGGGGGAGGAGATGACTTCGTTGCTGAACAACGGTTATGAGATGTTTGGGAAGGCAAAGTATGCTGCTGCCGTAACCCTGTTTGACAAATGGCTGGAAGCAGAGACGGAGGGGAACAAGCTTAAGCGTTCTGATGCCGAATATCACGCCGCACTGGCATCGATGAGGCTCATGAGTCCTGACGCGGAGTTCAGGATGCAGCGATTTATCACCGGCAACGGCGAGAGTCCCGTGCTCAACCAGGCGAGATTTGAATCAGGACGGTACTGCTACCAGCAACGCAATTATACATGCGCAATAGAATGGTTTGAGCAGACTGATCGCAACATGCTTTCAGACAAGGAGTATCCGGAGTATATGTTCAAGCTGGGCTACTCTCATTACAGGAGGGGGGATACTAGAAAAGCGCAGATGCTTTTCGGCGAGCTTATTGACACGGAGACCGATTTCACCTCTCCCGCCATCTACTATTACTCTGCAATCGCATATGAGAACGGATATTACAGCACTGCCCTCGAGGGATTTGAAAAGCTGAAGGGGGATGAGACCTTCGGAAGCATAGTGCCCTTTTACATAACCCAGATCTACTACATCGACAAGAACTATGACGGGATACTGGAGATGGCTCCGTCTCTCATTGACCAGGCAGGGAAGACGAGGGAGACGGAACTCTACCGTTTTATAGGTGATGCCCATTTCCAGAAGGGAAATTACAGTGAGGCGATACCTTACCTTGAGAAGTTCATAAAGGGTACGAAGCTAAGCGACCGGAACGACAAGTATGAGCTGGCTTTCAGCTATTATCAGACTGGTGCCATTGATCAGGCCACGAAGCTTTTCAACGAGGTGGTGGGCAGGAGTGACATCCTCACCCAGAATGCTTATTTCATGCTCGGCTCATGTTATCTCAAGTCGGAAGACAAGAAAAAAGCACAGATGGCTTTTTCTGCGGCGGCAGGAATGAGTCATGATCCAGGGGTCCAGGAGGAGGCGCTCTTCAACTTTGCAAAGCTGGCATATGAGAACTCCTATGCACCCTTCGGAGAGGGGATTGATGCGCTCCACAACTTCATCCAGAGATACCCGAACTCTGAGAATGTATCTGAGGCGTATGACTATCTCATCTCGGCATACATGAGGCTCAGGAACTACCAGGCAGCGCTCAGCTCCCTGGAGAAGATCAGCAGCAAGGACAGCAGGCTTCGTGAGGCCTATCAGAAAGTCACCTATTACAGGGGAGTGGAACAGTTCCGTAACAGGCAATATGCCGATGCGGTGGCAATGTTTGACAAGTCGCTGCTATACAAGGAGATGAATCCGGATCTTATGGCGCAGGCGCTCTACTGGAGAGGTGAGTCAAACTACCGTCTCGGCAGGAATAATGCAGCCGTCAGTGACTGGGAGAGTTTCAGAAAGCTTCCCGGCGCTTCCGCGATGCAGGAGTATGATCTGATCGATTACAACCTGGGATACGTCTGGTATAATTCAGGAGACTATGCGAAAGCCCTTTCGCACTTCACTGCTTTCAGCAACAGGGTTGATGTACAGTCGAAGCCGGAGATTGCGGTTGACGCCCGCAACAGGATTGCCGACTGTTATTATATCAGGGCTGATTACTCTTCGGCCATTTCCAATTATGACAAGGTGATTGACTACGGAAAACTTGATGCGGACTATGCAATGTTCCAGAAAGGATTTGCCCAGGGGCTCAGCAATGATAACCAGGCCAAGATAGCCACACTGACAGGGCTTGTCAATAAATATCCGAAATCGGCTTATGTTCCGAATGCCCTCTTCGAGAGAGGCAGGGCCTATGTGACGGTTAATCAGCCTTCGCGAGGCGAGGCAGACTTCACAAATATAATTGCCTGGTATACAAGCAGCCAGTTTGTGCCTCCTGCGATAGTACAGCTTGGTCTTATATACTATAACGCCGGTGATAATGAAAAGGCCGTCGCCCAGTTCAAGAAGGTCATCGAAAATTACAGGAACACGCCTGAGGCACGCAATGCCGTCAACGGATTGAAGAATGCCTATACCGATATGGATGATGTGGAGTCCTACTTCGCCTACATGAAGAATGTTGAGGGCCTTGGTGATATTGAGGCCACAACGCGTGACTCCATGACCTACATCGCAGGGGAGAATCAGTATATAAAGGGCAACTGCGACAGGTCGTCCGAGATTTTCCGCAACTACCTGAAAGAGTTTCCTTCAGGCAGCTTTGCCACCAATGCCAGGTTCTACCTTGCTGACTGTCTGAACAGGTCAGGCAATAGTGACGAGGCGCTGGATCTTTATCTCAAGGTCATCAGCGTTGGCAACAATCAGTTTATGGAGCAGTCGTTGCTGGGGGCTGCGTCGATTACATACGGAAAGGAGGATTACCGGGGATCATGGACTCTTTACGAGCGTCTTGGCAGGGAGGCTTCCAATCCGTCAAACCGGCTCTTCGCCTGGCTTGGGATGATGCGCTCCGCTTCTGCCCTGAATGATGATGAGAAGGTGATCGCATCGGCTGAGCTGGTGCTGGGTGCCGAAAAACTCACAGAAGAGCTTGCACGGGAAGCCACATTCCTGACGGCAAGAGCCAATCAGCGGCTTGGCAACAATGCCGATGCTCTTGACGATTACCGCAGGGTGGCACAGGAGGTAGCAACCGCGTACGGTGCCGAGTCCAAGTACCGTGTCGCTGAACTGCTATGGATCTCGGGCGATATCAGCGGTGCAGAGCAGGAGGCCAATCAAATGGTTGACATGAGCTCGCCGCATGCGTACTGGACGGGAAAAACCTTCCTGTTGCTTTCCGATATTGCGCTTAAGAAGGGAGATACCTTCCAGGCCAAAGCAACACTGCAGAGCCTGATAGACTATTATACGATAAAGGATGACGGCATCATTGAAGAGGCAAGGACAAAGCTTGCGGCCCTCAATGCCGGCAGTTCTTCAGCCCCGGCGGCCCCTGCAAACTGATTCATACAGACTGATCAAACAGAAGGAGAAAGCAATGAAAATAAGAGGATATATCACCGCAGCAGCTTTTCTGGTAACAGTGCTTGCCACAGCCCAGACAGAGGATGAGACGATCAGGAGATCAGTTACTCTCTATAATCCCTATAAGCCCACCCTGCAGCAGGCAAACAAACGGGCACTGCTGCCTGAGATTGGCGACACCACCACGGTTCCCATCAGGTTCAGCTATGATTTCACGCCGGGGTCATTCGTCCCTGAGTATGAAGTCAGTCCCATCAAATCAGCCGTGCTCTCACCTGAGCCGCTTCAGGAGCTGAAGAAGGGTTATGTGAACCTGGGGCTGGGTACATACCTCTCACCTTTCCTGGAGGTAAGCATCTCAAACGGCAGATCGAACAAGGGTGCCATCGGACTCTATACACGGACATTCGGTTCGGCAGGCAAGATTGAGCTTGAAAATGATACCAGGGTCAATGCCGGGTTCCTTGACAACCAGGCGATGCTGTACGGGAAAAAGTACTTCAGGCGCAGCCGTCTCGATGCCGACATTGATTTCCGGCACATGACCCGCCATGCCTACGGATACGATCCGGATGTGACAGGCTATGATCCTGACAGGAAGGATATACGGTCGCTCTATTATGATTTTACAGGCAAGGCAAGGTATTTCACGATGGAGACCGATTCCAGTGACCTTAACTGGGACGCCACGCTGCGCTACAACATGTTCATGAGACAAGGCGATGGCAGGCAGCATAATCCGGGGATGACGCTTAGCGCCGGGACAGAGATGTTCGGACTCTACGGAGGACTGAATGCGGAGTACGACCTTTACTTGTTTTCCAGGGGGATAGACCACAAATCCAGGAGTCTCTTCTCTGTCGCTCCCTACATAACGAAGGGCAATGAGGACTGGAGGTTCCGTTTCGGAGTGAAGGTGGCCGCGGATCTCAAGGAGAATCATGATGCGCTTGTTGGCGGCGACAGGAAGATATACATGTACTTCTATCCCGATGCAATGTTTACATTCAGGATCATCCCGAAATTCCTCAGATTCAATGCTTCCATTGACGGCTTTATGGAGAATAACCAGGCGAGGAATACCGCGTATGTCAATCCGTGGCTGCTTCCCGGTGACACTCTCTGGAACCTGCGCACAACAGACAATGAGCTAAGGATCAAGGCCGGTCTCTCCGGCAGCGTGAACGTCAACGCTTCCTATGCATTTGATGTGAGCTACAACCTTTTCAAGGATATGCTTCTCTTCATGAATGACACTACCGGCGTAGGCAACTGGTTCGTTCCGTTATATGCTGACGGAAGCCTCCTGAAAGTTCACGGCGGATTGAATATCCCGCTCAACCGTCAGCTGACTCTCTCACTGGACGGCAATTACTACGGTTACAACCTGTCAGGCCAGGAGTATGCATGGCATAAGCCGAAATGGGACGGATCCGTCAGAGGCGACTACAACCTGAGGAATAAGATCATCGCCTCTGCAGAGCTCACACTTATCGGAGAACGGTTTGCCAGGGTCAGGGGACCGGAGGAGACTGTCAGACTCGCTTTTCATCCCAACCTTAATCTGGGCATTGAATACAGGTATACACCTGACATCTCGTTCTGGCTGAAATGCAATAATGTCTCATACAGCAGATACTTCGAATGGAACTATTATCCTTCGAGAAACTTCATGCTGATAGGAGGTATCTCGTACAGCCTGTAGGGTCCGGAGAGGGGTAATAATTTGTTCATATTTTTTTCGGAAATAATGCATTTCACAGACTGAAAACCGGTGGATTTTGCTACCTTTGTGTGATTTTATAAGTGACATATTTTCAAAGCGTTAATAGCTAAAAAATTTCAATTTTAAAACGAGTTGTATGACAAATGAGGAACTGAGGAAGAGGAGTAAGGAGCAGGATGATTATTCGGCCGAGAGTATCCAGGTTCTCGAAGGCCTGGAAGCGGTAAGGAAAAGACCTGCCATGTATATAGGGGATGTGGGTGTACGTGGTTTGCATCATCTTGTTTATGAGGTTGTTGATAATTCCATTGATGAGGCTCTTGCAGGATACTGTACGAGGATTGACGTTACAATCAATGAAGATAACTCCATAACTGTAGTGGATAACGGCCGCGGGATACCCGTGGAGATACATGAGAAAGAGAAGCGCTCTGCCCTGGAAGTTGTCATGACTGTCCTTCATGCAGGGGGTAAGTTTGACAAGGATTCCTACAAGGTATCCGGCGGGCTGCACGGCGTGGGGGTATCCTGCGTCAACGCACTCTCTTCCCGGATGACTGTCGAGGTGATGAGGCAGGGCAAACGATGGACACAGACATACGAACGGGGCAAGCCACTTGCGCCTGTTGCACCCATAGGTGATTCAGACGAATCAGGCACAATCACCAGATTCATGCCTGATACAACAATATTTCAGACGATAGAATTCAGGTTTGACATACTTGCAGCGCGACTGAGGGAACTGGCGTTTCTCAACAAGAATATACTTCTTACCCTGACTGACAAGCGCGAGGTTGCCGAGAACGGCAACGGAGAAGAGTCTCATCCGATGACTGAGGAGTTCTATTCCGAGCGCGGGCTCATAGAGTTTGTGGAGTATCTTGACGGAAACAGGGAGAGACTGATCGACAAGGTGATTTACATCGATTATGACAAGGGAGATACCCCGGTTGAGCTGGCATTGCAGTACAACACCTCCTTCTCGGAGAATGTGCACTCGTACGTGAATAACATCAACACAATCGAGGGTGGCACACACCTTGCGGGTTTCCGCAGGGGTCTGACACGCACCCTGAAGAAGTATGCCGAGGATTCAGGACTCACGTCCAAGCTTAAGTTTGATATCAACGGTGACGATTTCCGTGAAGGTCTTACTTCGGTCATCTCGGTGAAGGTTGCGGAACCCCAGTTTGAAGGGCAGACAAAGACGAAGCTTGGCAACTCCGAGGTGATGGGTTCGGTTGATGTGGCAGTGAGCACTGCCCTCTCAAACTATCTTGAGGAGAATCCCAAGGATGCCAGATCTATTGTCCAGAAGGTTATCCTTGCCGCCACGGCACGCCATGCCGCCCGCAAGGCACGTGAGCTTGTGCAGAGGAAAAATGTCCTCTCAGGCTCAGGACTTCCGGGCAAGCTGGCTGACTGTGCCGACCGTGATCCTTCTGTCTCGGAGATCTTCCTTGTAGAGGGTGATTCTGCAGGAGGCACCGCCAAGCAGGGGCGTGACCGCCGCTTCCAGGCCATTCTTCCGCTGAGGGGTAAGATTCTGAACGTGGAGAAGGCTATGCAGCACAAAATCTATGACAGCGAGGAGATAAAGAACATCTTTACAGCACTCGGTGTAAATATAGGAACCGAAGACGACA
>JAVEZX010000008.1:34949-45266 GCA_034002785.1 Bacteroidales bacterium | reverse complement strand
CTTCAGCACCCTCAGACAATGTGGTGATCAATGACCCCCCGGTTATACCCTCTCCCCCGGTGCCGGGAACAGTCACCCATCCATCATGCAGTTCCCCCACAGGAACAGTGGAGCTCTCCGGGCTCCCTTCAACAGGCACATGGAGTGTCACCCGCTCTCCCGGCGACGTTGTTACAACCGGATCAGGCAGCATTGTTCTCATATCGGGAATACCCGCCGGGACATATACCTTCACCGTGACCAGCGAAGCGGGATGCACTTCCGGACCCTCATCAGCCGTAGACATCAACCAGGGACCGCTGTTGCCAGGGACTCCCGAAATCGGCGCCATCACGCAGCCATCATGCTATATCTCAACTGGAAGCGTCTTTATCTCTGGTCTTCCTTCACCCGGTTCATGGACCCTGACACGCCATCCTGACGGGGCAACATATACAGGAAGCGGAGTAAGCACAACAATAACGGGCATACAGCCAGGCACATATACCTTTTCAGTCAAAGGCACAAGCGAATGCACCTCACTCCCTTCGCAGGAGGTGATTATCAACCCGCAACCACTTATGCCCACACCTCCGGTGCCGGGAACGATCACCCAGCCGACATGTGATTCTCCGACAGGAAGCGTAATGATAACAGGATTGCCGGCAGAAGGCAACTGGACCCTGACCCGTTTCCCGGGCAGCATAACTGCCAGCGCATCCGGCACAACTTTTACTGTACTGGGGCTTAATCCCGGATCATATAACTTCACGGTGACAAATGCAGGTGGATGTACCTCGGCAGTGTCTGCCGACGTGATCATCAACCAGCAGCCCGGTCCCTTCCCCGCTCTTGTAATACATAATCCCGACCCTGTTTGCCATCCTGCGACTGTTGACCTCACGAGGCCTGCAGTTACAGCCGGCTCCACACCCAACCTGACATACACATACTGGAGGGATGTACAGGCTACCCAGCCTCTGAATAATCCGGCAGCGGCCACGGAGGGTACATATTACATCAGGGGCACAATACCCGGAGGATGCTCTTCCATAAGTGCTGTCAGCGTTTATGTGCTGCAGCCACCAGTTGCAGATGCCGGACCGGACCAGGAACTGACATTCGTCTTTTCTGCCAGCCTCGATGCATCGGAGCCTGACGGGTTCTCCACAGGTCTGTGGTCGGTGGAGTCAGGCACAGGAGTGGTTGCAAACCCCGAAAAAGCCAAAACAACAGTCAGCCATCTCACCCAGGGCGAGAACAGACTGACATGGACAGTATCCAACGGAGTCTGCCCTCAGTCAACGGATGAACTGCTGATATACGTCAGGAACATCACTGTCCCTTCTCTGATAACGCCGGACATGAATGGCCTTAATGACTATTTTGTTCTTGAAAATATAGACCTGCTCGGCAAGGTTGAGCTCACTGTATTCGACAGAAGGGGAGCGTTTGTATACGGGAATAATACATATGACAACCTGTGGCACGGGACTGACTACAACGGGAAGCCCCTTCCGGATGATGTTTATTTCTACATCATTACCGCTGAAAACGGGCTCTCAATAAGCGGGTACCTTTATGTACGCCAATGATTGTGATGCCATAGAAATTAAAAAGCCCGGTGTGATGACCGGGCTTTCTGTTTTTCATACTGTCCAATCAGGGATTTATGTTCTTTGACTTTGCCTTCTCGAACCACATGAACCATGCCAGCTTATAAAAGCCGTCAGGAACATTCTCGGTCCTCTGGTCTGTCACCGGAGGCACTGCAACCATCAGGTCCTCCCCTGCCTTCCAGTCCGAAGGAG
Source organism: Bacteroidales bacterium (assembly GCA_034002785.1). Classification (GTDB taxonomy): domain Bacteria; phylum Bacteroidota; class Bacteroidia; order Bacteroidales; family VadinHA17; genus SR-FBR-E99. The sequence goes on along the minus strand of JAVEZX010000008.1, from coordinate 43,476 downwards.
TCATCAGCACATCGTCAGCAGTCTGCAAAGCAATGACTGACCTCAGCAACTCCTCGCTGCTCCGGCCAACATTCATCGGGTAAAAATAGATTGCCTGAATTACATTGTCAGGGTCAATTATGAAGACGCCACGAACGCTTTTGGTACCGCTGATTGAAGGGTGGATCATGCCGTACTGACGGGAAATCATCCTGTTGTCATCATCAATCAGAGGAAATTTGATCTTTGTAGCAGGCTGACCCTTGTAGCTTACCTCTTCAAGGGCTTTCTTCCAGAGTACATGATTTTCGAGCGTGCTGGTGGAGATGACCGCCAGCTTCACGCCAAGCTTGTCAAAATCTTTCTGAAGATGTGCCAGTTCCAGAAGTTCTGATGAACATACAGGGGTAAAATCCTGGGGATGTGCAAAGAGGATCTTCCACCTGCTTCCGAAATCGTCCGGAAAAACCATGTCACCGTTTGTCGATTTGGCGCTGAATGAAGGGGCCTTCTCCCCGATCAGGGGAATCCTGTAGTCCTTGTCTCCGTCGGCCTGTGCCGTCAGCAGGGCTGAAGAAAGAAGAACTGTTGCTGCAAGAAGAACAATCTTTTTCATCACTGTGAGATTTTGTTATTTAGAATCCGTTTAAACAATGGTTATGAAATAACATGCGGGACGATTTAATTGTTCATCTTTCCGGGTTTATAAATTACATTATAAATATCATATAAAAGCAAAGGCGCCCATTACTGGACGCCCTTACTTAACAATATCAACCGGGAACCCTAATAACCCGGATTCTGCTGTGGTTTAATTGCCGGGTTGGCATCCATCTCCTCCTGTGATATCGGCAGGATAGTCTTGAAGAACGTCCTGTCAATTGTCTTTGTACGGTGTGTGATGACAACTGCCGGTGAAATGAATTCATCATTGAATTCAATTGTCCTGTTGAGCCTGAGCATGTCAAAGTACCTCAGCCCCTCGGCAAAAAATTCCTTGCTCTTTTCATCGATGATCATGTCAAGGGTCACTGTTGTCTCGTCAGCAAGAGTAAGTGCCGGAGCCCTCTTCCTGATCTCGTTGAGGTAGTTTGCAGCCTTCACCTTATCAGGTGTCGGGAGTCTCAGGGCAGCCTCGGCAGCTACAAGGTACATTTCCGACAGGCGGACAACCTTTACGTTCACTGCTGAGCGTGAAGCCTTGTCGCCTGCCATTGCAGCGCCACCGACATATTTGAGTGAAGAACCCAGCCTGGTATCTGACGATTCGTCAAAGTCCATGATGCCCCACCTTATATCCGTGGGATCTTCGCCCATCCTGTTGATCCAGTAATCGCTTGCCATAAACCATCCGCTGGCGCCGGTAACCTTACCAAGGCGAAGCAGGTAGTATCCGAGTGAACCTGTTGTCAGGTCGCCCTCAGCCGGGAATATTGCCAGTTCGAATACTGATTCTGAGCCATAAGGTGTCGCCCATGATCCTACCCAGGCAGTGTTTGAATAAAGTGAGTATTTTCCGCTGTTTATAACCTCTTCTGCGGCTGCAAGGCTGGCTGTAAAGTTATCCATGAAGAGATGAACCCTGGCCTCGATAGCTTTGTTGGCATAGTAGTTAATATAGCCGTTTACCTTGTTCTTCGAAAGCATCGGAGCAGCATCAGAGAGATCCTTCAGAATCTGCGTATAGACCGCTTCAACGGATGCCCTTGTCGGCTGGGCCGCAGCATCCAGGGGCTCAAGAACCAGAGGAACGCCGAATGAGGACTTGTCCATATTGTAGGGTTTACCATAAATCCTGACAAGGTCGAAATACATCAGCGCCCTGGCTGTCATTGCCTGTGCCTTGTAATCGCTCAGTGTAGGGGTCCCCTTGTCCTCACTCTCCAGATTCTCGATGTTCATGATCAGGTTGTTGGCCTGCAGGATGCAGTTATAGATCTGTTCCCAGAATCCTGATCCCGAACCAGATGAGGCGGAGTGGTTGAATGAATAGTAATAATCCAGTCCCCTGCCCTGTGAACGAACGGCAAAATCTCCCCCTTTGGCATCGCCGTAGATGACGAAGTTCCTCCCGTAATAGAGGGAGGAAGTCATCTTTCTCATCAGGCCGTTGACAGCCACCTTTGCATCAGCAGCGTTTGTGATTGAAGTCTCTGAGGCAGCATAGTTGCTGGGCTTTACATCAAGAAAATCCTCGCAGGATGTTGTCAGCATGAGGCCCAGTACCGTAATTATAATTGTAATCTTTTTCATCGTAGTACCTTTTTATGATTAGAAACTGGCTTCGATGCCGAATGTATAAGTCTTTCCGATGGGCAGTTCCCATCCTCTTGAACCGTATTCGTTCACCTCCGGGTCATATACCTTCCAGGCGGCAAGCGTCCAGAGGTTGGCACCGTTGAAGTAAACCCTCGCACCTGACAGCTTAACCTTGCTGAGAAGTGTTTGCGGCAGGCTGTAGCCAAGGGTGATGCTCTTCAGCCTTGTGAAATCGGCAGGATGCATATGCCTGCTGCTCTTCTGGTTCACATCTTCAAAGTCAACTGCCACCCTCTGGGGATACATGGCATCCTTATTGTCAGGAGTCCACCTGTTCTCGTATGCATCAAGTGACATTATCCTTTCCCAGTAGTAACCGTCGTCATTGACATCCCTGCCGGCTGCATCGTAAGTGGATCCGCCCAGTTTATACATAAAGTTGAGTGACAGAGAGATGCCTTTCCATCCAAGGTCAGTGTTGAAACCGCCAAACAGCTTTGGATGTGCATCACCGATGATCACTTCCGAAGCATTGGTGTAATCATAAGTTGCGGGACGTCCGTCAACAGAGAGGTCAGGCTCACTATCATTGTTCAGGAACCAGAGGTTGAGACCGGTCTCACGCTCCACGCCAGCCCACTCGCGGCCGTAGATTGCAAGGGTGGATTCTCCTTCCATGTAGATGAACTTCGTACGTGCGTCACCGCCTGTGGGTTCAAACCAGATAATATTCTGCCCTCCATAGAGCTTGGTGACGGTTGATTTCACGTGTGATGCCGTCAGGCCTGCATTCCAGGTGAAGCCGCCAGACTTCAGTATCTCTCCGTAAAGTTCGAATTCCAGACCCTTGTTGTTGAACTCTCCAACGTTTGTAAGAGTAGAATAGAAGCCTGTTACTGTGGAAATTGGCACATCCTGAAGCAGATTTTTTGAATCCCTGTTGAAGTACTCGATTGATCCGGTCAGTCTCTGCTCCAGCACCCCGAATTCAAGTGCAATGTTGGACGTATAGCTGGTCTCCCATGAGAGGTTTGCGTCAGCAATAGTGCTCACACTGCTGCCCGGCTGTTCCATGTACTTGTTTGCATAGCTTGTCAGCGAGCGCCATCCGTAGTTGGATCCGGGAAGAGTACCATTAATACCATATGAAGCCCTCAGCCTCAGGCTGCTGATAACAGGCACATTGTCCATGAAGTTCTCCTGGTCAATCCTCCATGATCCGGCTACGGACCAGAAGTTACCCCAGCGTGATTCAGGTCCCAGTTTTGATGAACCATCACGGCGGAAAGAGGCCGAAGCATAGTATTTGTTGTCATAGTTGTATTCAGCGCGTGAAAGAACTGAAACCATTGCATTGCCCCAGTAATAGGCATTTGCATCGAGCTTGCCAGCGGTAGCCACTGTATGAAGTGCACTTGTTGGCAGGTTTGTGCCGGCAGCCCTCTGATAGTCAGTCTGATTCTTGCCAACCTCCCAGCCAATAAGAGCGCTTACATTATGGACACCGCCAAAGGTCTTGTTGTAATTAAGCGTTGTAGAGGCCAGTAACTCATTTATCTTGGTGCTGTTTTCGGTAACTGAACCGCTCACACTTGATCCGCTGAAATGAAGCGCGCTGTAATAGAGATGGTCAAAAGTCTGGGTGTTGTCAAATGAGAATATAGACCTGAGATTAAGCTCGGGAAGTATCTTGATTGTGACAGTCTCTGTTGCAAAAACCCTCTGTGTCTTTGACCAGTTCTCCCACTCATTGTTATAGTATATGGGGTTGTAGGCATAGCTTCCGAACCTGGTAGTCCAGGGGAGGCCTGTTGCAATGTCCGTTGGCCAGTAGAGACCCCAGAGCAGGTTGCGGCTCTGCAGGAAGTAGTTATTTCCCAGTGCGCGGGTATCATTGAATCCCTCCTGGTTGCTCGTAGAGACGTTGATATTCGTGTTCAGCTCAATGAACCGGCCTATCTTCTGACCGAAGTTCATTCTGCCCGTGATACGGTCATATTCATTTATTACACTTCTGCCAAGATCATTTGTGTATGAAAAGGAGGTATAATAATTGGATGTTTCCGTGCCGCCGCTGACCGAGATGTCATAAGACTGGTATACAGCGGTGCGGAAGAGCTCACTTTCCCAGTCAAAATATTGTCCGGCCCTCTCCCCCCCAATTGTAAGGGAGTTGACAGTGTTGTCCGGAGCAGAGAAAGTATATCCGTGCTTGTTGAATCTCTTGTTTAGCTGGGCAAGTGCACTGGCACTGGCATCCTCATCGGTCATACCGTCATAGAGCTTGCCTGCATTCCAGAAGTTCTCATAGTAGAGCTCCACCTGCTGCTCAGTGCTGGCAGCCTCGTAGTTGTCAGTAGCAAAAGAGGGGGTAAACCCGACGGAAGCCTTGAAGTTGATCACAGGCTTGCCGGCCTTACCCTGCTTAGTGGTAATCACTATCACGCCGTTTGCTGCCCTGGAACCGTAAAGAGCAGATGCAGCAGCATCCTTCAGAACGGTAATTGACTCAATGTCGTTGGGGTTGATTGTGTTCATCACGTTGCTCGATGTGTAGATACCCATCTGTGTAACGTTTCCGGAGATTACCGGCACACCGTCGACAACATACAGGGGCTCGTTCGATGCGTTCATCGAGCCGATCCCGCGTACCCTGATCGAAGAGGCAGAGCCGGCCTGGCCGGAAAGAGTGGTGATCTGAAGACCCGCAATCTTGCCGCCCATCGCATTTTCGAATGAGAGCGTCGCGACATCCCTGATTGCATCAGCCTTGACTACGCTGGCAGCGCCGGTAAAGGTTCCCTTCGTGGATGTACCGTAAGCCACAACAATCACCTCGTCAAGGGCAAGAGCATCGGTGACCATCTCAACATTGATCACGGACCTGCCGGAAACCGGAATCTCCTGCGTCTTGTAACCGACATAGCTGAACACAAGTACAGCGTCGGAAGCTACATTGCTGAGACTGTATTTGCCGTCAGCATCTGTGTTCGTTCCCACTCCCCGTGATCCCTTTACCAGAACCACGGCATACGGGATCGGAGACCCATCTTCAGAGGCGGTTACCGTCCCGGTAACACGCGTCTGCGCCATGCCGGCATTGACAAACAATACCGACAGAAAAATGAAGATTAGTTTTTTCATGAAAAAAGGCGTTAGTTAATATAGGTTTGCTCTCACAAGTTACAATGAATATTTATTTATCTGAAAAAAATTTGTATTACATCATACTGTTTTATAGCATGCTTATATAATAGTCGGTATAGTAAGCTGTGAAGCTCATTAATTGAAGAAATCAGAACTTGCTGACAGTCAGGACTGCCAGCCGGACCGAAGCTGATACGTCAAAAAGTTATGTATTACATATTATCCGGGAAGACAGATTTTCGTCGCAGTTCAACGGAAAATATAAAATGTTTTGATAGATTTACTCTCCGTTTACCGATAATTATTCTCAAATCCTGACCCGCCATGAGACTTTTAAAAGCGCTTTTGCCACTGTTGTTAATAATTTCAGCTTGTTCAACTCCTGATGTATATGATGTATTGATCAGGAACGGAAATATCGCTGACGGATCCGGAACCGAAATCTTCAAGGGGGATATTGGTATTATGTCAGACAGCATTGCGGTTATCGGTGATCTTAAAAAGGCAAGAGGCAAAACCGAAATCGATGCCGCCGGAATGGTTGTTGCGCCGGGGTTTATCAACATGCTGAGCTGGTCGGTGGAGTCACTCATTGAGGACGGAAGGTCGCTTGGCGACATCTGCCAGGGTGTTACGCTGGAGGTGCTTGGTGAGGGTGATTCCTGGGGTCCCTGGAGCGAGAGTATGAAGATGGACCAGAAGGCTTCGCAGGGCGATATTAAATATGATATAGTATGGACCACTCTCGGTGAGTACCTCGAATACCTCGAAAAAAAGGGTGTCTCAACGAATATAGCCTCCTTTGTGGGCACCTCCACCCTGAGGATACACGTTGTCGGTTACGATAACCGTCCCCCCTCCGTATCGGAGATGGACTCTATGAAACTGCTGGTAAGGCAGGCAATGGAAGAAGGTGCCATTGGAGTCAGCTCGGCACTGGAATACATCCCCGCCAGCTTCGCCTCCACGGAAGAGCTGACAGAACTGTGCCGGGTTGCAGCAGAGTATGACGGTATGTATATATCCCATATCAGGAATGAGGATGAAACCTTCCTCGAGGCAATAGATGACTTCCTGAAGATACCATCAGCCACCGGAATCAGGGCAGAGATATATCATCTGAAGCAGGTTGGCCGGACTAACTGGTATAAGCTGGACGGTGCCGTTGCAAGGATCGATTCTGCCCGGGCTGCAGGACTGCAGATCACCGCAGACATGTACAACTACCCGGCAAGCTCAACAGGACTTGGCATCCTTATGCCTGAATGGGTTCAGGAGGGCGGCTTTGACAGGTGGATTGCAAGGCTGAAAGACCCGGCTGTCAGGAAGGTGGTTGGCGCTGAGATTATAAAGACAATCATGAGGAAACAGGGTACACCCGAAAAGGTGCTTGTAATAGGATTCAATACTGACTCCCTGAAATACCTGCAGGGCAAAACCCTGGCTGAGATCGCAGCCATGAGGGGAAAGTCTGCTGAAGAGACAGTGATGGACCTCGTTATTGATGACAACAGCAACGTGTCTGCGGTATTCTTCTCGATGTCTGAAGATAACCTGCGTAAGCAGATAGCACAACCCTGGATGATGTTCGGCTCTGACGGCAAGTCGATGGCTCCGGAAGGAGTTTTCCTGAAATCAGCAACTCATCCCCGTGCCTATGGCAACTTTGCACGTCTCCTTGGTAAATATGTGCGTGATGAAAAGGTCATCACCCTGGAGGAGGCTGTACGCAGGCTTACGTCGCTTCCAGCTGTCACCATGAAGATTGAGAAGCGCGGGGCGCTCAAGGAGGGTTATTATGCCGACATTGTTGTATTTGACCCGGAGAAGATACAGGATCATTCAACCTTCGAGGATCCGCATCAGCTCTCTACCGGTATGTCACATGTATTTGTCAACGGTGTTCAGGTGCTTCGCGACGGAGAACACACCGGTGCCACGCCCGGACGGGTTGTACGAGGACCGGGATACCGGAGATAAATACTTACTTCTTTTTGAATATCAGGTTAAACAGGAAGAGGATAATTATGGCGCCAATTGCTCCGGTCAGGATTGCACCAATCCAGCCACCGCCGAGGGTGAATCCCAGTTTGCCCAGAATCCAGTAACCTATTGGTGCACCGATGATGCCGACAATGATGTTGCCCAGCAGCCCCAGGCCGCTCCCCTTGTAGATCAGGCTGCCCAACCAGCCGGCTGCCGCTCCGATGAGAAGAGTAACGATTATTTCCATCTCTCTCAGATTTTTGGTTTGTACTTAAAGGAATCAACAAGATACCAAATAAGTTTCATAAATCCTCCATTAAAGGATAAAAAGCCATCCCTGCAGGCTTATCCTCATCACTGACAACCCTGAACAGGACAGGATCACTTAGCAGGTCTGCCATCATCACCGGCCTGCCGTCAAGCAGAACCTGCGCATTCATCATCCTGATGCCGTGACTGTAATCGACATACCACCAGATATGCCCGCTGTAAACAGGCTGAATGGGAACACCGTCAGGCTTGTGCCAGCCGTAAATCACAACCCTGTCTGGCCTTTCGGCAATTCGCGACGAGAGGATCACATCCTTCTTAATGCCCGCCACAAGTTTCCCGTGACTCCCTCCTGTCACCGCCAGTTGTTTTTCAATCTGTGTATTGTGTTCAATAAATTTTGTCACCAGCTCATTGGCATTGCCGACCGGTTTATAATAATATGGTTCAAGCTTCACATCAGCCTCCGACCAGATATGGTCACTCAGCTGTGCTGTCAGCAGGGAGGCGCCAAACAGGTCAGCCAGCCGCTGAGCTGTCCGCGGATTCATCGGGATGCGGCAGAAATCAGTATCGCTCCCGATAGCAAGGTAATCAGGCATAACCTCGTATTCGAGCATATGCGGGGTCCCGTTAAGATCATTGAACTCCCGCCTGAGGGTAACGGTCTCACGGAGAAACTGAGGGATATTGCCTGACGCGGCCGCACTGAAGATCTCCTCTTCCCTCTCCTCACGCGGAAGATCAAGTATACGCTTCATGAACCCCGAGCCGGTCTCAGCCGAGGGATCACGGGCCGGAATATTAAGCCTCCTGACAGGAACAACAACTGTGTCAGCAATAAAACCCGAATAAGCCCTTTCGCCAAAATACCTGTAGCCGCGCT
>JAVEZX010000008.1:0-34849 GCA_034002785.1 Bacteroidales bacterium | reverse complement strand
ATGAACCCCGAGCCGGTCTCAGCCGAGGGATCACGGGCCGGAATATTAAGCCTCCTGACAGGAACAACAACTGTGTCAGCAATAAAACCCGAATAAGCCCTTTCGCCAAAATACCTGTAGCCGCGCTGCTCATGTCGTGTCCCGCTCAGTATGCTGTGAATGAACCCGTTATACTCTACTTGCCGGGTATGGTAAATCTTTCCCTCAGGGTTTGGCCTGAAAATGATTTCGATTCTCCTGTCGCGCGACGAATACCATATAAGTGAATCCTGTTCGCGCCTCTTCAGCCTGAATGATTCGGAGAGATAATCTCTCATCTTCCCGCTCCGGTACCATGTGCCCCCCTCGGGCGATACCAGTGGCTTTCCGTTGTAGATCACCACGCTGTCATTATAGGCCAGGGTGCAAAGAAACCTTTCTTGCCCGGACAGGAGCCAACTGACAATCTTAGGTCCGTAACGCTCATTCTCCCACCCGTAATTGCTGTCGAGGAAAGCTATACGTACTACATCACCGGGTATCCATTCATGAGCATCCAGATAGTTGAATATGAACCTCCCTCCTCCGCTGTGGCCGTTCAGAACCAGCTCAGGCATCCAGTGGGCAAACATGGCTGTAATACAATCAACAGTTTTCTTTACCTGTTCTGCCGGATCTGAGGTGCTTGCGCTCCACGCAGGCCAGCTTTTCCGGTTATTCTCAAGATAGGCAACCACCACCGTCCTGTCCTGAATCACTTCCCTGAGGAACCGGGTCTGGGCTCCTATATGCTGGATATCATAATGCCAGTCATCCCCCTCCTGAAGTCTTTTTCCGAAGGTCTGCTCTATTGTATTACCGTTGGGCAGGGCATATAATATCAACAGTACACGGTCACCGTCACCGAAGCCTGTAAGAGGGGCGTTGATGAGTACCCGTGTACCCGCAACAGGGTTTTCAATCACCGCCTGCTGCTCATCAAACAGTCCTGCCGCCCTGAATCCCGGTAGGGACTGTGCAGCACCCGCCGCTGTGATGGCTGCCAGACCAAGAGTAATTATAATACCTTTCATTTTTTGCAGAGCCCGTTGATGTACTCCTCGAGCATCGTGTAGCCTGAAGGAGCTAATGTATTCCTGTCAGCGGCGTCTGCCGGGTCAAGGCCTTTTTTCAACTCCCAGGCATCGGACATCCCGTCTCCGTCATTGTCAGCGGGGAGGCCATACGTGTTCAGCAAGGGCCATCCACCCACGCTGTTCTGCGAATCGATGATGCCAGTCCCTGTCCCGTACGAGTCGCCATAGGCGCAGAGTCCGGTGCGGGTCTCATTTATTATCCTGATGTCAACGGGGTCCCTGCGTGGCAGGGTGGCTCCGGCATCCCTGAGCACCTCTTTGAGGGCCCGCCGGGCTGAAGTAGTCCGTACATCTGCAACAGAGAACGGTTCATACATTCTAATGTCAGAATTATCTGCATAGTCTCCCTGAACCCCTCCGCTCCAGTTGTCTGAGGAGACCTTCCTGTTGCCTTCTATGCAGTTACCGCGGACATGCCATCCGGCAACCGTGTCCCAGGGTTCCACTATACGGCAGATGACGTCCTTTTTTGTTGCAGGCCCCGGCCTGTAGTAGTTATTGATCATGTTCTGCTGCCCCATCTCACCGCCGTAAGAACTGTTGAAGCCCCAGTTGAATACAACGTTGTTCCTGAAATCAACCAGCTCCGTCTCACGGGTATCAGGGTGATACCTGGCACCACAGAACCGGGGCAGGCGGCTGGTATGGCTTGCAAGAAGGTTATGATGGAATGATGCCCCCATTCCTCCCCATATGCCTCCGTAACCATGTTCTCCCTTGGGGTGACCGGCATCGTAGAGGCTCTCGGAGATAATGCACCACTGAAGCGTGAAGTTCTCATTGTCGTAGAACGAAGCAGCCTCGTCAACCGACCAGCTCATGGAACAGTGATCAATAATAATATTCTTTTGCCTGATGCAGGAAATTGCATCCTTTGGCTCCTCCCCGGGGAGCTCGTTTCCGCACCTGAATCTTATATACCGAATTATAACGTTGTCAGACTCGACGGATACTGTCTCCCCGCTGATGCATATGCCGTCGCCCGGTGCCGTCTGACCGGCAATTGTCACATCACCCTTCGAGATATTCAGCCTTCGCTTGAGCTCGATTGTACCCGAGACCGCAAAAACTATCGTCTTCGGGCCGGGCTTGTTCAGGGCCCAGCGCAGGGAACCTTCAGCAGGCTTTACCACTGAGTCAGTGAGGTTGGCTACTGTATATACCGCTCCTCCCCTTCCCCCGGTGGCATAGCGGCCAAAACCCTCTGCACCCGGGAATGCGGGCAACTGAGCCCTTACAGCCACTGCCGCCGTAATAAAAAGTATGACCGAAATAATCCTTTTCATCTGACTTTCAATACACTGACAGTCCCGTCAGCCGCTACTGTCCCAACTGTGATGTTTTCATTCCTTTCACCGCGAGTTTCAACAAAGCCGTCAGTCACGTCAGCCACCTCCAGTCCCGAAATACTCACATCACTGCTGTTCAGAAAGAAGAGTACCGGCCTGTTTTTGGTTACCAGTCTCATATTACTGATTGTCAAGCCTCTTGTGTCTATACACGCAAGACCGTTCTCAGCTGTCATATCGATATTCTCCATTGTTACATTCTCAAGGTTGAGTTCAGGGAGTCCCTGCAGGTAGACTGCCTGCTCCGCCCCCCTGCAAGTTATGTTTTTCATCGATATGTTTTTAAACTGTGGAGTCTCATCGGTGACAGGGGGTATATCCCCGTCAGTGGTCTCCACGTTTTTCCCTTCTGCAAGCATCTCAGAGACCGAGAGGCCGCCGTAATAGAGATTGAATGAGATAGCCTGTGACGGAATATCAGTCATCAGGATGTCATTGAACCAGATGTTTTCAACTACTCCGCCCCGGCCGCGGTTGCTCTTGAAGCGGATCCCCACATCAGTTCCCATGAAGGTGCAGCCGGAAACGGATACGTTTCTGACACCGCCCGACATCTCACTGCCGATGGTAACCCCGCCGTGGCCGTGATAGACAATACAGTTCCTTATCACCAGGTTCTCGGTTGGAATACCTCTTTTCCTGCCATCCTCGTTCTTGCCTGATTTTATGCAGATTGCATCATCGCCCACATCGAAATTACAGTTATACAGCAGGGTATTCCGGCATGATTCGATGTCAATGCCGTCGCCGTTCTGCGAGTACCACGGATTCCTGACGGCGATGTTCCTGACGGTCAGGTCCTCGCACATCAGCGGATGAATACACCAAGCCGGAGAGTTCTGAAACACAGGTCCGTCAAACAGTATCTTTTTACACTCCACGAGGCTGACCATCACCGGGCGCAAAAAATCCCTCATCCACTCATATGCTCCTATACCGCCCTCCAGGGGTTCAGGCACGTTCATCTCACTCTGCTCAATTGCCTTGCCGTATGCTTCTGAGGGATACCATGTCTTGCCGTCACTGCTGACCACACCGCCGGATTCAACAAGCTCCTTCCAAATGGGGGGAGGCACCTTCTCACGCTTGACATGCCTCCATGCCTGTCCGCTGCCGTCCCATACTCCGCTGCCGGTGAAGGCGATATTCTCAAGTCCCTTCCCATAGAGCGGAGATATACATCTGACAGTGTTGTACCCTTCGAAGCTGGTCTCTATCAGGGGATACAGACTCTTATCAGGGCTGAAGAGAATTAGTGCTCCTTCGCCGGCATGCAACCTTAGGTTGTTCTGCAGGATTACAGGGCCGGTGAGCCATATCCCCCGCGGTATGACAACTGTACCACCACCTTTTGCCGAGACTGCCTCTATCGCTTTGCGGAACGCATCGGTATTAAGGGTGACCCCGTCACCGACAGCCCCGAAATCCGTAATTGAAACGGTGTTGTTCGGTATCTGCGGTTCTGCCACCTGTGGCATGTCAAACTCGACATCCCTGTAGATCTCGCCTGCAGGAGAACTGACTGCCTGCGGGAGGGACGGCACCGGGGGCACTGACGGTACCGGCAGCGCAGAGCTGCTGGCCACCGCCTCCACTGCCCTGAGTTCCTTCATTGCAGTGAATACCAGCTGTGCTACCGCTGTTGCACCCGCTGGCTGGAAATGAGTGTTGTCCCGGCTGCCGTCAGGATACCCCGGGTAAATTCCGGGAGGGAAATTCATGAAATATGTCATTGAGACATAATCCTGCCCCTTACCGGCAAAAAACTCCATACTAAGCTCCGTCAGGTCGATCAGATAGGCTCCTGTTTCAGATGCCACCTCTCTCATCGCAGCCGGATAGGCACCGTGGGTGTTGCCCAGACGGCCCTCCTTCCACGGATAGTTGCGGGCGACGGGGGTGACCAGGATCGGGATTGCCCCCTTATCACGCGTCTGGCTTACATACAGCCTCAGGAACTCTTTATACCCGGTCAGCGAGGTGTAGCGCTCACCCTTGTTCACCGATGCATCATTGTGGCCGAACTGAATCAGCACCAGGTCTCCCGGACTGAGCTGCCGGTATATCTCTGACCACCGCCCCTCCTCGAAGAATGACCGGGTGCTGCGTCCGCCCCTGGCCCTGTCATCAACCAGCACACTGTCAGTCCTGACCAGATGACTGATCAGCTTAAGTGAATCGGATGCCAGAAAGGCCTGCAATACCTGACCCCATCCCATGATGGGATAACGCTTCCCGCTGTAGTCCTTTTCGAGGGAGTAATCAGCCACCGTCGAGTCACCGATCAGCCACACCTTCGTGATTTTGTTTTTCTTCCCCTTTCCCTTCTGGTATTCAACAGCGCTTCCGGCAGTAAATGCCGGGAGTATGACCGTCAGAATAACCATAGTCAGAATCCTGCTCGCTCTCATAAATCAGTCTGTTATTTTTATCGTAAAGCTGTTGAGGTCAATGCAACCTGCGTCATTGGTAAATCCGTCGCGCAGGGCGAAGAAGCCCATTTTTGCCCCTATCCACATCCCCTGCCTAGCCGCAAACGGTTCGCCGGCTTCCCGGTATTCTTTTTCATCGAGGCTATAGCTGAACCTGCACATTGCACCCGGATTCACGGTGAGCCTGAGGAAAAGTTCACCTGTATGCACCTCATCTGACAGTAACTCTTCTTCAGGAGCGCCCGAATCAGCTCCGGTGCACTTAACCACTCTCAGCAGGAGCCTGCCCTCTTCTCTCCTGAGGGAAATATAGCTGTAATCGCGACCCATAACCACCATGCCGGCCTCCTCGCCGTCAGACCGCAGGGTGCACCTGACTGACGCCGTGGCGGTGAACTTCTCAGCCGGCAGTTTGCGGAGGAGCAGATTCGGAACCTCCCAGAGGTTTACCATGCTGTCCGGACGTGCTATGCAATTAAGCCTGTAGAAACCATATGATTCTGAGGGATAGCCCCAGGTAACGGACGGGTTGGCATGCCACTGCCAGTTCAGAGGAAGGGTATTACCGTCAAATTCATCATCATACTGCAGCGTACCGGCAGACGAAGTGTCATAAACTGCAGGACCGTAATAATCCATCACCGGTTCGCCAATAAAATCACCGTCACTGTCGTCGCCTATCACCGGCCAGTCGTCAACCCACTTCATAGGCTGCAGATGAACGATCCTGCCGTAAGGTCCCTTATCCTGGAAGTGGATGAACCAGTCTTCGCCGGCGGGAGTAGTTATCCATGCACCCTGGTGTGGACCATTGATATCTGTTTTGCCCCGGTGCATTACCATCCGGTGTTCATAAGGGCCGAAGACCTGTTTCGATTTCAGCGCAAGCTGCCATCCGTTTGTCACGCCCCCGGCAGGGGCCAGAATGTAGTACCATCCGTTCCTCTTGTAGAACTTGGGGCCTTCCACTGTCGGGTTTTCATCATGACCGTCGAATACCATCACGGGATCGCCAAGGACACCGCTGCCGTCAGGTCTCATACGAATGACCATCAGCACGCTCTTGACACCGGCCCTGCGTCCCGCAAAGGCGTAAGCCAGGTAAGCGCTCCCGTCATCATCCCAGAGGGGAGTGGGATCAATGAGCCCCCGCCCTTTGATTACGGTCACCGGATCACTCCACGGACCCCCGGGATCTGAAGCCCTGATCATGAAGATGCCATGGTCGGGGTCAGGGTAAAATATATAAAACTCACCGTTGTGTATCCTGATGCACGGAGCCCACACTCCGCCGCCATGCCTCACGGAGGAGTAGTAATCTTCGGGCTGCAGCCTGTCAAGGGCATGCCCGATGAGCCGCCAGCTGACGAGGTCCGTTGAGTGCAGCAACGGCAGCCCCGGCACGCAGTTGAATGATGAGGCAACCATGTAGTAATCATCTCCTGATCTGACAACATCAGGATCGGAGTAATCGGCATGAATCACAGGGTTTGTGAAAACAACATCCCGGTATTCACCTCTCTGGCCACAACCGTTCAGCAGTATCATGCATGAGACGATGAACGGGGTATAATAACTGATTACCTTCATCGATGGTGTTTCAAAACAATACTACGATTCCTTGCTTAAATTACCCCCGGGACCGGGAGAAACCCGGTCCCGGGAAATAATCAAAGAATTAAACCAAATCCAATCGCAAAATTATTCTGCCCAGCGTGGATCACCCGCACTGGATATCCCTTCAAAATTGATGTCGAGGAAGCTGAAATCGCCTCCCGCAGGATCAGTCCAGAGACTCGCAGATGCTCCGCTGTATGCGGTCATGAGCTGTTTTACCGGCGCCGTGGTACCGTCATAGAAATCAGTGGTGTAGTATGACCCTGAAACAGACAGTGTCATTGATCCCGGCCTGATACCGTTTGCCCTGTCAACAGTCTGTCCGAATATACAGTCACTGACTGTAATTGTGCCTGTCGAGGTGTTGCTTGTACCGAAATCAATGAAGTACCTCGATGATCCCGTATCCATCGTGGTCTCGTTGAAGGTGCAGTTATCCACAATCACACTCTGGCAGCCTGCACCGCTTCCGTAGTTGATGATGCCACCCCTTAACTTATAGATCGTGCTGTTGACGAATTTGATATTGATGAAATTCCCGGTTGCAGCGCCGTTCAGCACTCCGTAGTGGCTGTCGAAGGCAAAGTCGTACATTACACAATTTAGAATCTCCACATTGTTTATCACCTGTCCGGCTGCGTTTCCGCGAAGGCGGATGAGGCTTCGGCCTGAATTCCTCAGGATGCAGTTGCGGAATTTGATTGCCCCTATTGCAAATGCATCAAGCTCCTGGTCAATCAGGCCCCTGTGTTTTGTGGCACCGTCATCATAGGCACAGCTTATGTCCACATTCTCAAAAACAAGAGAGTCCGAGAGGGTCATTGCGGTTCCTATGTCAAACATATGGTTGCCTCCGCCTGTCACAAGGTAGACCTTTGGCAGGTCATCCGGCAGGATACCCCGTATTTTCGTACTGGTCCTGACAGTGTCAACCTCAGACAGAGGATATGAAGCTCCGTTTACAAGCAGTATCACACCGCCCGAGGGGAGTGCATCCAGTGCCGCCTTAAGGTCGCCACCCGGATCCACGAGTACGTCGCCTTCGATAATAACGCTGGTCCGGCCTCTGACAAAGTTGCCGTTCATCAGGCGTACCTCATACACCCCGTTGGGCAGCCCTGTCACCTGTCTGCCGCCCAGCGCCAGATCTTCCGCACTGAGTGTGAAGGGAAGCTGTGCTCCCCCGCTGACAAACAGAAGGGATGTTGCTGTTGCCCCCGGCTCCCACTGCACGATGCACGCATTCATTGCCGACATGTAGGTGTCAAATCCGTTAAAGAGATTCTCCGGATCGGTCCTGAATGATGCCAGTGACCATTTGGATTCCTCAACACCCTGCATGGAGCTGACAGCCTTGATTCTTGCCCAGAACTGTGTGTCACCGGCAGGCAGTACATAGGTGAATGAGACCTGATTATCCTCTGTGGCAGGAACCTCGGCAGAATGCACCAGGTTAGCCGGAGCAGTCTCACCGTCATAAATCTCCAGCAGGTAATTCTCCGCGTTTTTTACCGCTGACCATGTGAGAGTGACAGTCCGTGTATTGCTTATGACTGCTTCAAGACCAACCGGTGAAAAAACCCTGCTGAATTCAAGCTCCTCCACAACCGGGTCAATCTCCTCCTTGCATCCTGAGAAAACCAGGGAAGCAATCAGCCCGGCAAACAATCCTGTATATATAATTATCTTCTTCATAGATAGCGCTTTAGTTGGTTTAATAGCCATAATCGTTTTTCAGCGTACCATTGCTGGCATCGATGAACACCTGCCATATCGGCCAGAACTGGTTCTGGTTCGGGCTGTTCGTAAAGAGCGAGTTGATCTTCGTCGTTCCCAGCTTGTCAGGGCTTACATAGACTGTGTTAAAGGTATAGTCAGCCGATCTGTCTTCTGTCTCACCCCTGTTCAGACCATAGAACTGCAAAGACTCTCCGTCAGCCGCATAGCGATAGTAGATTTTCTCAGGCACATCGGCATAGCTCCCCACGCGATTGCTGAGGTTGGTCATTTTTGCCAGCGCCTCAGTCATCTGTGTTCCCAGCATATTCCAGCGGATAAGTGCAGCCTTGCGTTCCATCTCACCGCAGAATTCAAATGCATGTTCGTTTACTATGGCATTGAACATTTGCTCCTTCGTGGTGATTGCATTCAGGTATGCATCCACCTTAGCAGGACGGTCGGCAGGGGCAAACGCCCTCTGTCGTACCTGTTTCAGGTAATCCTTTGCCGGCCCCAGGTTTCCCAGTTCGTTCTGGATCTCGGCAGCAATCAGAAGCACCTCTGCATAACGCATGTAGATCTCATTGAGCCCGTCATCGTTTGTTGAGGTGACATACCTTTTCATCCACTCATACCTGAGCTTGCCGAAATACCACAGGGAGACGCCATTGCCTGTATTGATTGTCTGCTTTGACACCTTGTTTGTGGCTGTTCCCCATGAGTAGGGCACGCAGGTGACATCACGGCGGGTATCCTTCACATCATAGTCATAGAATACATGCGGCAGCGGTCCGTAGTCACCGCCACGGGGCTGCTCGGTATACTGGTCGGCGCTTGCGTGTCGCACAGCGAAGGTAAATGCCATTCGGCCGCGGCCATCAGCAAAGGGTATCTCCCATAGTGACTCACCGCCGGCGGTGATGTTCTCTTCACACACCTTTCTCCAGAATCCCTCGAAACTGCTCTCAAGGGAAGCCTTCCCGCTGGTTATTACGTCAATGCATTCCTGCATGGCAACAGGGTAAAGGGTTGATACAGAAAGGTCCGGATCATTGCTCCTTCTGAGGCCGTCAGGATACTGCGAA
The DNA here is from genome assembly GCA_034002785.1 of Bacteroidales bacterium. Lineage (GTDB taxonomy): Bacteria > Bacteroidota > Bacteroidia > Bacteroidales > VadinHA17 > SR-FBR-E99. The sequence goes on along the minus strand of JAVEZX010000008.1, from coordinate 25,532 downwards.
TAGCCTGCTGCTGCCATGCAGATGCGGGCACGGAAAGCCTTCACAAAGGCCCTGTTGATCCCCTCGGTGGTTGTTGTCCTGGCGTTCTCATTGGGCCAGCCAACAAGTTCCGAAGCCTCTTCAAGGTCAGCAATCAGTTGCTTGTAGATCACATCACGGCTGCTCTTTGGAAGGTACATCGTCTCTGAGGAGATAGGTTCAAACCTTGCAACCACATCACCCCAGGCCTTTACAAGATCAGCATAATAGAAGGCCCTGAGCGTCAGTGCCTCCCCGAGCAGCTGTCCCATCTCAGTACCCGGCGCAGGGTTGCCGTAGGTCCTTAACCCCCTGATACATATGTTTGCCCGCTCAATACCTGAGTACATCTGTGCCCAGGCATTGTTTGCAGTGTTCATGTCAGTATTTATGGCGGAGTTGACATATCTTGCCAGGTCTGACCTTGCCGATGCAGCAGTGGAGCTGTTGTACCACTCAATGTCAGTGTTCGCCCCGTAATGAGTCAGAAACCTCCCCCTGTAGGAGTTGGTCTGACCGATAGGCTCCTTGATACCGTCAATGGCCGAGGCTGCAAGGGTGGGATTAGAGAAGATAAGTGACTCATCCAGCGTTGACTGGGAGGGAGCCTCCAGGAAACCCTCACACGACACGAACAGTCCGGTAAAAACGATACTAATAATGATATATATGAACTTTTTCATAGTCATCTCTTTTTATCAGATTAAAAAGTCAGGTTCACACCAAACAACAGCTGCCTGCTTTTTGGATAAGCCGAGTAATCAAGTCCCGGGGTAAGAACTGTATTCCTCCTCGAGGAGACCTCAGGATCAAATCCCGAGTAGTTCGTCAGCACAAATACGTTCTGTCCTGATACATAGAATCTGAGGCGCTGTATGTGCAGCCTTGAAGATATGATTTCAGGAACGGAGTATCCCAGGGTCAGGGTATTGAGCCTCAGGAATGAGCCGTCTTCCACCGCCCAGTCACTGAACACATGCCTCGTCATGAAGGGTGACCACATTGTTGTTGATGCGTTCATCGATGCCAGGGTGGCAGGGTCATTCACAAGCTCACCGGTAGCCGGGTCAAGGTTGGTCCATCTCTCCCCTTCTGCCATGACGTCAATCAGGTTGCGGAAGGGATATCTTGATGTCGTGTACTCAATCTTGTTGGCGTTATAAATATCGTTCCCGAAACTCCAGTTGAAAAGCGCTGCCACATCAAAACCGTAGAAGTATCCCTCGATATTGAAACCACCGGTATGTTTCGGATTGGCATTCCCTATCACCGTGCCGTCGGCAACAGTGACAATATTGTCTCCCGAGAGGTCCTTAAGCTTGAGGCTGCCCGGGCGGAGCGTTCCGACGACATTCGAACAGTCAACAACACCTTCATTGAGTATCCAAGCCTCCTCATCAGCATCATAACCACTGAAGTCTGCCACCTCGTAACGGCCGTCATTAAGATAGCCGAACATCTGTCCGACCGATCCCCCGAGGGCTATCCAGTAGTCATTACCGATCTCTGTCGATGCCCAGCTTGTGTTCTGACCAAAGTCGTTCATGACACCAAGTGAAAGAATCTTGTTCTTATTGAACCCTATGTTGAATCCTAAGCTCAGACCATATTTCTTCTCACTCAGGGCAATGACGTTAAGGTCAATCTCAAGCCCCTTGTTTTCGGTTTCGCCCATATTCCTGTACTGGGTATTGTAGCCGGTACCCGATACCGGGAACTCAATCAGAAGGTCCTTTGTGTTGTTGCGATACAGCTCGATGCTTCCGTTTATGCGGCTGTCGAATAGCCCGAAGTCAAGTCCAAGGTTCCTGGTAAAGGTTGTTTCCCACTTCAGGTCAGGGTTGGCCATGGTTACCGAGGGAGCCCAGAAAGAAGCAAAGCCGTTTATCCAGGAGGTGGTGCGGGCTTCAAAGATCTGTGCAATCTGGTTTGCGGGGATGTTATTGTTGCCTGCTGTACCAAAACTAAACCTCAGCTTAAGGTTGTTGACAGTGCCGGAGATCCCCTTCATGAAATTCTCTTCGGAGATTCTCCACGCCACTGCAGCCGACGGGAAGTAGCCCCAGCGGTTGACTGCAGAGAATTTGCTCGAGCCGTCAGCACGGTAGGTTGCCGAGACAAGGTATCTTCCCTTGTAGTCATACATGACCCTTCCGAAGAATGAGAGCAGCTTGTCATCAGGATTGTATGTATTTGTATAGCTGTTTGAGTAACCCTGGCTTACAAGCTTATAGGCTTCGGGACCGGTGAAAAAGCCGGGGAACCCCCATACCTGGTTAAACACTGTATTTGTCTTCATCACAAGAACCTCCTGTCCGGCAAGCAGTTTTAGTGAATGGCCCGAATCACCGAAGAGGTCTCCGAAGTCATAATTGAGCGTGTTTGTGCTCCTGATGCCGTTGCCCTTCCTTTCATAAGACTCCAGGGCGGGCTTGTTCTGATAATCAGCCGTTGGCGTATTCCTTACATAGTACGTCGTCAGACCGTAGAAGCGATCGTCATTGTTTACATAGGTGTCAAGGCCGGCCTCCGTACGGAAGACCAGTCCGTTGACAATTTCCCATGAAAAACTGCCGCCAAGATTGAATCTCTTCCTGAGCTGCTGACGGTCATTGTCCCTGACGTTGTCAAGGGGATTGGTCATGCTGGCAGAAAGGTCAGTGTCATCAAAGTCACCTACAGCATTGAACGGGATGGGAACAAAGAGCATCGTCTGCTTGACCCTCGCGTCATTGGGTGTGGCGCCTCCCTGATCAGTGGCACCGGCCCCCAGAATCTCCATGTCCGAATAGCGGACTGAAAATGAGAGTTCAACCTTTTCTCCGGCTTTATGATCAAGCTTGAGTGAAAGGTTGTCACGCTTATAGTCCGAGGCAAGCATGATCTCATTGCTCCTGATTCCGGCATATGATACTGAATACCTGAACTTGTCACTTCCTCCGGAGACGGTCAGATCATGATTGAACACCTTCCCGATATGTCCGAAGACCTGGTTGAACCAGTCTGTCGACGGCTGGCCGGCATAGAGATCAATATCCTGGTAGTTGCCGAAATAACGTTCATAGTTGGAAACGTCATCATCCAGCAGGGCATATTCATACTGCCACCTCATGTAGTCCTCAACCGATATTGTATTGAGACGGTTGGCCACCTTCTTGAAACCGTAGTAGGCATTGTAATTCACCCTTGGTTTCCCTTCTTCACCACCCTTGGTAGTGATTATTATTACCCCGTTTGCACCGCGGGCACCGTAGATGGCTGTTGAGGAGGCATCCTTCAGTACATCGATTGACTGGATTGTTGACGGGGGAATGTCGGTGATGCTGTTAACCGGGAAACCGTCAACAATAAAGAGCGGGGAGTTGCTCTGGGTGATTGAGCCGCCGCCTCTGACACGTATATTGATCTCGGCATCCGGCGAGCCCTCCGTTGTAACAATCTGGACTCCGGCCATCTTCCCGGTGAGTGCCTCGGCGGCAGTAGAGACCGGCACCCGCGCAAGTTCCTCTCCCTGAACCGATACCACCGATCCGGTTACATCCCTTTTCCGGACAGTACCGTAACCGATTACAACCACATCCTCCAGCATACTGCTTTTGGGTGCAACTGTGACATCAACCGTTGTTCTGCCACTCACAGGCTCCTCAATCGGATCATATCCAACGAATGAGAATACAAGAATGGCATCTGGCGGACAGTCAGCAATTGTATAATTGCCGTCAAGGTCAGTGGCCACACCACGGGTAGTTCCCTTGATGACCACGTTCAGGCCGATCATAGCCTCTCCCGTCACGGCATCGGTGACCTTTCCCCTCACGGTTAAATTCTGTGAGAAGAGAGTCAGCGTAAATGCCGTCATGACAAGGATCAGCATAACCCTCAGTCCGCTGTTTCCGCGGCCGGGGCATCTTCTGAATGCATCAATAGATTTTGTCATAGACAAGTTGATTAGGGTTTTAAGTATATACTTTAAGACTTGTTTCTAAAAGTGCAAAGGGGTGCATGGTTATAAAGTTAAGAAGAAAAAACTATTGATATTCGTCATATCCGATTAGTCCACATTTTAGATCAAATTGTCTACCATTTTTTTCACTAACTTGGCAACTTTAGCTGTAGAACCTGATCCTGAAACATGAGTGAAGAGATCCTGAGGGCCATGATGGAGTTGTTCGCCCTGATTGTCAAGCAGGATGGAGGTATGTTGCAAAGCGAACGCGAATTCGTTTCTGCCTTCCTCTCCAAACAGCTCCCCCACCAGAGTGCCGATGAATTCATGCACATCTTCCTTGCTGAAGCAGGACCCCTCCGGGAGAAGGCTGGAGGAGAAACCACGGAATCTGCCTCAGTCAGGGATTCAATAAGGATTTTGAACAACTGCAGGAAAATCAACAGGACACTCTCCCAGGAACAGAGGGTCATCGTGCTGATGCGCTGCTTCGAGCTTATCGAATCCGGAAAGCAGTATACACCCCAGCGCATGAATATCATCAACACAATAGCTGAGGTGTTCCGGGTTTCCCGTGAAGAGTTCGGAAGCATGATGCAGTTTGTAATTGAGGAGGAGAAGAGTGGATTCGCTGACCGGTCAATGCTGGTAATTGAGACCGGCGCTTCTGCAGAGAAGGACCTGACATGCAGCAATTTCGTCGTCTTCCTGAAAGTTGAGAGTGTCAATCTTTATTTCCTGAAATGCTTCTGCGGAGGAACCACTCTTCTCAACGGACTGCCAATCATCTGCCGCAAGGTCTATCTCTTTGCTCCCGGAAGCTCAGTGCAGGCACCCCCGGCTCCCAACATCTATTTCAGTGACATCACTTCGCACTTCGCCGCAGTAAGTGACACCCGCCGCATCTCCTTCGTTGCTGACGGAATCAGCTACAGCTTCCCCGACGGGACACCGGCAATAAGCAATGTCAGCTTTGCCGCCGGTGACGGAATGCTTATAGGAATTATGGGAGCCAGCGGATCAGGGAAGACAACCCTGCTTAACCTGCTCACAGGACTGTCCTGTCCGCAGTCAGGCGAGGTCAGGATTAACGGCATATCAATCCACTCCGGCGACGGAAGACTCGACGGAGTGGTGGGGTATGTGCCGCAGGATGACCTCCTTGTTGAAGAGCTGACCGTTTTTGAAAACCTGTGGTACGCCGCCTCTTTCTGCTTCGCCGGTAAAACAACCGCGGAAATGACTGAAATTGTGAACCGTTCCCTCCAGAGCCTCGGATTGTACGAAAAGCGCAACTACAGGGTAGGATCTCCAATGAATAAAGTGATCAGCGGCGGACAGCGTAAAAGACTGAATATAGCCCTCGAGCTGATACGCGAACCATCAGTCCTGTTCCTTGATGAACCCACCTCAGGACTGTCATCGGGAGATTCGGAAAACGTGATCGACCTTTTGCATGAACTGACAGGAAAGGGAAAACTTGTCATAACCGTGATCCATCAGCCTTCCTCCGGTATATTCAAGGGATTTGACAAGGTGCTCGTACTTGATCAGAGGGGCCATCTGGCATTTTTCGGCAATCCGCTCGATTCAATCGTGCATTTCAAGACCCTGGAGGCACATATAAACAGCGGGATTGCTGAATGCCCTGCCTGCGGAACCGTAAATCCCGAAACGCTGTTCAACATCCTGGAGACGAAGGTGGTGGACGAGTTTGGCAAGTACACTGACAAAAGAAAGATCCTGCCGGAAGAGTGGGCCGAAGCATTCAGGAAAAGTTTCCCTTCGCGGGAAGTCAGGGAATGTGCTGCTGAACCGTGGTCAAGCCTCCGCAAGCCCGGATGGCTGAAACAGACACTGATATACCTCGTTCGTGACCTCAGGAGCAAGATAGCCAACCGCCAGTATATGATGCTTACCCTGCTAGAGGGACCTCTGCTCGGGCTAATTCTGTCATATATAATCAGGTATATCGCCGATCCCTCCTCCAGCGTATACATCTTCAGGGAGAATGAGAATATCCCGGTATACATTTTCATGAGCATAATCGTAGCCCTCTTTCTCGGACTGACCGTGAGCGCCGAAGAGATCTTCCGTGACCGCAGAATGCTCCGGAGGGAACACTTTCTTAACCTCAGCCGGAGCAGTTACCTTGTGAGCAAGATGCTGATCCTTGCATTCATATCGGCACTGCAGGCATTTCTGTTTCTTGCGGTGGCCAACCCCGTCCTGGGAATCAAGGGACTCTTCTTCTCCTACTGGCTGGCACTCTTTGCAACAGCCTTCTGCGCAAACATGATAGGATTGAACATATCCTCAGCTCTTGATTCAGCCATAGCAATTTACATTGTAATACCGATACTGATGATCCCGATGATGATCCTCAGTGGTGCGATGTTCCCCTTTGACAAACTTAACAGAACACTGGCCAGGGCGGACAGAGTGCCGTTCATTGCGGAGATCATGCCTACGCGGTGGACCTATGAAGCTCTCATGGTCAGACAGTTCAAGGGTAACGAGTACGGCAGGAGAGTCTATCCCCTGAAACAGCAGATGAGCATCTCTGATTTCAATACAATCTACCGTATCCCCAGGATGAAAGAGGCACTCGGGAACGTAAGGCAGGAGCTCGTACAAAAGGGAACCGTCAGTCCCGACAACAGCGAGATCAGGCTGCTCCGGAATGAGTCAAGCCTCCTCGGCAGGATCGGAGTCGCCGGTCCCTTCAGCGGTACCGATTCCTTAACGCCGGAACTGTTCAATGATCAACTCGCTGAAAGAGTGTCACTTTGGCTGAGCAGGACAGACAGTGAGTACAGGAGGCTCAGCAACCTTGCTGATATGAGCCTTGATAATTACGTAAGCAGCAATAAAATGGCCCTGGATCTGTTATATAATAGCTACCACAATGACAAGCTGGAAGATATTGTCAGGAAGGTATACGAGAAAAACAAGATGCTTGAGTACAGGGACAGGCTTATTCAGAATACGGATCTGATCTATCTGGAGCCGGCAGCAGCAGGATCCGGAGGTTTCCGTACCCATTTCATGGCCCCTGTGAAGAGCTTTGCGGGCCGCAGTGTTGACACCTACAGGTTCAATATCCTGCTGGTCCTCTCCTCAGTCATCGCCCTTTATATATTGCTTTATACCGGGGCCCTGAGGCGACTCATCCTGTTTTTTGAGAATACCGCTATTGGCAGGAAGAGGAAGGATAGCCGGAATTGATCATATTGCTAGGTTAAAACATCAATAATAACGCCTGATGACAGGAACAATTACAAAGATTGCAGCGGTGATCCTGCTGGCAGTCATCTGCTCATGCCGAAACAGCGGTCCTCGCCCGGGCAGCCTGAGCTTTCCGGTTGCCGATTCCGTTCCGGCAGGAGAGGCTGAAAAACTGAGTGAAGAGGCTCTTGCCGATATTGTTCAGAACATTGCATCACCGGTAGAGATAGCATCAATTCTACAGTCAATGCAGATACCGTTTACAGCGGCTTACCTGGCACCTACCCAGGAGGCAGACAGGCTGTCAACAAACTTTCAGAAGGCAGTGATGCTGGGAATCTACGGCGCCGACCTGGGATATCTTAACATCTACGAGAAAACAGGTAATTCAGTTGAAGTACTTTCCACAATCAAGAGACTCGCTGACGGGTTACGCGTTGGTCAGTATTTTGAATTCGAAACACTGAAGAGACTCTCCCTCAGCAAGTCGAACCTGGATTCACTGCTCTTTCTTTCGGTAAACTCCTATAACCTGATTGACAGGTACCTGAGAGACAATGACCGGGGCTCGATCTCGGCGCTGATGATAGCTGGCGTCTGGATCGAAGGACAGTATTTTGCCACACAGGTTGCAGTAAACAACAGGGATGAGGTCCTGCGAGACCGGATAGGTGAACAGAAAATCATTCTCGGAGACCTGCTGATGCTCCTTCGTCCTTACAGTACAAGCAGCGGAGAATACCAGTCACTCTTTAGTATGATTGAAGGTATAAGTAAAAAATATGCTGACGTAAGGGTATCGTACAGGCTTGGCGAACCGGAGACGGCTGAAGTGGACGGCCGCCTTGTTATGGTGCAGCACGAAGAAAGCATAGTGGAAATGAGCGACGCACAGCTTGCAGATATAGCTGAGATGTCAAAAGAAGTCAGAAACAAATTAATATCCGGCATTTAATATGAAAAGCAGGCTCCTCCTTCTGTCCCTCGCCCTGTTTATCCTGCCTGCCCTGGCAGAGGGTCAACCCGCAACGGACGACCTTGTAAGCAGTTGTGTCCTTTCAGCCGGCGAAAACACGACCTACCTGAAGGATTTCAGGGTGCAGCTCCCAAAAGTCGCTCCCGGCGGCTCAGCCCCGGTTTACAAGGCAAACATGTACCTGATGAAGAATATGAAGTACAGGTTTTCAGTCTGCAACGCCCCGGGATCACACGGAGAGCTTGTAATAACCCTCTATGACCAGGGAAAAGAGCTGATTTCATCCTATAACCGCGGCACAGGTAAAAAGTACAGTACCATTGACTTTATCTGCAACAAGACAGGTTTATATACAATCTGGTATGATTTTGTCAACGGGGAACAGGGCTCAGGCGTAGGCGTGGTCTGCATGATCAGGTGATCAATGCGGCCAGATTCGCGAGACAGCTATCATCACCGCAATGATCCAGAAGAGGATTTCCGCTACCAACGTCCGCCTTGTGAAGATCAGGTGATTGGCAAAAATAAACGCTACCGGAAGAGCGGCAACAGCCATTATCTCAACTGAAACAGCAGGAACCAGGACAACTGCCGCTGCACAGATAACCATCGTCCATATAAACAACTCGAAGGTCTTGCGTGAACGGATCTTGTATGTCGACATCTGCCGGGCAAGGTAAATGAGAGACGGGAAAAAACTGATCCCAACTATTATCAGCATGATTATGAGGGTGCGGCTCCAGTAAACTGACGGTGCCCTGTCAAAAAGATTGTGCCGTATGATCTCCGTCAGTTCACCGGGATCTCCGCCGGTTACATACCATACGGCATACATAACAACCCATGGCAACAGGGCGCCAATGAATGCAAGAGTCAGTTCACGGGCATCCGGGCTTCGGAGAACCAGGGCGCCGATGAACACAAGAAGTATGAACCAGACTGACCCGGCGTATATCAGGCCTGCCGATGAGATCAGCAGCGCTGCATCAAAAAAGTTGAATGTCATACCGTTAACACGGTACGAAGAGATCATCCTCCAGGTGCCTGCAAGGATAAGAAGCGATGCGGGAAGCGCAGGATTAAGAACCATCTGGCTGTGGAAAACCGAGTAGAGCATCAGGTACAGCAGACCCGGCAGAAAGGTGCGTCGGGGAATAAAGAAAACCGATGTATTGAACCTTACCATCACCACTACCACGGCCAGCATAAACAGGAAGGATAATATCACCGCCAGCAGGGGACTCGCTGAGAGCGGCCCGCTTATCAATCCCCAGAGCGGCATGGGCATCCTGTCAGACGCAATACTCAGCGTTTGAGGTGAAATGAAATATTCAGCCCACAAGGCCAGGGCAGCGAGTATCAGAACAGCTACCGGACCAACACCGGATCCCCTGAAGAACCTGATCATTCCGTATATTTTTTCAGGTCAAATCCAATGTCTTTCCTGTAGTTCATCCCTTCAAAAGAGATCAGTGCCGCGGAGGCGTAGCTTTTTGACAGTGCCTCATCCATAGTCGCACCCATCGAGGTCACTGCAATAACCCTCCCGCCGGATGTCACGAGCCGGTCTTCAGATGTTGCCGTTCCAGCGTGGTAAAGAGTGCTCTCTGTCACCCCTTCGGTTCCCCCGATGGCAAATCCCTTCCGGTAGCTGTCAGGGTATCCTCCCGATACGATCATCACAGTCACAGCCGTCTCCGGTGAGATTGCAATGCTTCGCCCTGCGAGATCCCTCCTGGCAACGCCCTCGAGAAGATCATACAGGTCACTGTCAATACGCGGAAGTATCACCTCCGTCTCAGGGTCACCAAGACGGGCATTGTATTCAATCACGTAAGGTTCACCGTTTACATTCATCAGGCCAAAAAAGATAAAGCCCCGGTAATCGATCCCCTCAGCCCTTAGTCCTTCAACGGTTGGCCTGATAATCCGCGTCTCCACCTTTGCCAGAAATTCGGGCGTTGCAAACGGGACGGGTGAGACAGCACCCATGCCTCCTGTGTTCTTGCCTGTGTCTCCTTCGCCTATCCGTTTGTAATCCTTTGCCTCAGGAAGGATACGGTAGGATATTCCGTCAGTTATTACAAAGGCTGACATCTCGATACCCCTGAGGTACTCCTCTATCACAACCTTGCTGCCGGCCGCTCCGAAACGTCCTCCCAGCATTGCCCGCAACTCGCTGACAGCCTGATTGTAATCATCAATTATCAGAACCCCCTTTCCTGCTGCAAGCCCGTCGGCCTTGAGTACCCAGGGAGGATTAAGACCACGCATGAAGCTGATGGCTTCTTCAACGGTGGCCCCGGTAAAGGTACCGTAGGCAGCTGTGGGGATGCCGTGTCTCATCATGAATCCCTTGGCAAAATCCTTGCTGCCTTCCAGCATTGCACCGCTCTTACGTGGCCCTATGACAGCCACACCCCGGAGAGCGGGATCATTTTCGATATAATCGGCTATGCCTTCAGCCAGGGGCACCTCCGGGCCCACAACCACCATTTCTATACTGTTTTCCAGTATTGCCGCCCGTACCCCCTGAAAATCAAGGGGATCAACAGCAAGACTGACAGCTGACGCTGCAGTGCCCGGGTTGCCCGGTGCAACGAAAAGTCTGAGCGGCCTGGAGCTTTGTGACAGCTTCCAGGTGATTGCATGTTCGCGTCCTCCTGAACCGAGAATAAGAATATTCATTTTCAATGTTGCTTTCCCCTTTCAAAAATAGTATTTAGGATCAATATTGTCAGCTCCTGCCGGAATAATCATCCACAGTCACGAATGTCCAGCCATCGCCCTGCGCCTTTTCAAGGAACCTGTCAAGGTACTGAAGGACGCTGCTTGCGGGCTTGTCATGAAGCACAATGACTGATCCGGGTCTGATTCGTCTCATGAGTATGTTAAAGGAGGCATCTGCATCCAGCGACTGGTCAAAGTCGTATGGCATTATATCCCAGAATACTATCCGCATTGATCGTTCAAGGATACGGTACTGTCTGACACGCAGCCTTCCGTACGGAGGCCTGAAGAGATTGCTGCAGGTGATATCCCTGCCTCTGAATGCATCAGCACAGTAGGAACGTACCGGCGTCTTCAGACCGTTGAGGTGGCTGAATCCGTGATTCCCGATGGCATGACCCTCGGCTGCAATCCTTGCAAAGAGACCCGGAGCGGCAACCACACGGCTGCCGGTGCAGAAGAATGTGGCTTTGACACCATGCGAACCGAGGATGTCAAGTATGCGCGGTGTGGACTCCGGATCCGGTCCGTCATCAAAGGTCAGGCAGAGTCTCCTGCCAGTACCACCTACAGTGTAGACGGCTTCAGGATAGATGAGCGCGGCAGGCAGCGGTCTGCGGTAGTTCCTGATCATCTCACAGGCATCTCACCGTAGAAACGGTTAAGCTCTGAGGAGGCAGTGGCTGCCAGTTCCGTCATGCCAAATCTCGTCGCCAGCCTGTATATGTCCAGCAACGCCTGCAATGATACTGAGGCATTGAAATCCAAACCGTACGATTTCTCGTCAGGCAATGCGGCAATAAAACTCAGTGAGGCGAGCGAGTTTGAGACTATCTCGCGGAAGAGCTTTTCTGCATCCTCCGTTTTTCCGGCCAGGGCCAGCGCTTCACCCAGATCACTGCTGAAATAGTCATACGGCATCTTATCCGGCGGGACAATGCTCATCCCCTTCTCCACGGCAGCTATGGCCCTGACAGTGTCACCCTCCGCGACCAGTGCAATTGCGAGCCGTGCGAACTGACGGCGGAAGACGTCAATCATACGGCGGTTGTTCTCGTCAAGATAAACACCCTCTTTATCCGCATTGCCCCAGCGGAAGTTGTTCATCATGTTTTCATACATCTCCCGGGTGTCAACCATGCCAGTCTCTCCCTGTACGGGAGGGTCAATCCTCACCGGGCTCACCCTGTAGGCCATGCCTTCAAGGATGAAATGGTCCTGAAGACCGATATATGTTGAAGCCGGAACCGTTACGGAGTAGTAGAGCGGCCGGTCCCAGTTGTTGCCTGCCACGAAGTCCATGACGGCAAGATCATCCTTGATGGCCATCGAATTGCTGAAATTCCAGATCAGGGGACTCAGCATACGGTCAGCATGGTAAGGTCTGACGGCACCGGTGGCAATTACGTGCGCTGAATCCACATCGACGATGAATTCCTTAACAGGGATGAAGTTGAAGAAGTCGCCGCGCCCCGAAAGATCCACCTTGGCCTTCGGGTCATCAGAACCGACGAACTCCATCACCTTGCGGATAGGCGTTGGCTCTTTTATCATCTCCTCAACGGGAAGCTGGACCCTTTCTCCCTCTATATATTTTTCATATGGCAGTGTGAAAGGCAGGGCGTCGGAATCCCAGGCCTTGCGGCTCATGGTCTCGATATAGAAGCCGCTCTGCAGGTAGCTGAGGTTGGCAACACGCACATCGGTACGGTACCCCTCCACATCCTGGATGTACCAGAGGGGGAAGGAGTCATTGTCGCCGTAAGTGAGCAGCACGGCATCCTGATCAACGGAGAAGAGGTAGTTCGACGCTATGTCACGCGCAGTATACCTGTCAGACCTGTCGTGATCATCATAGTTGCGGATGATCATCAGGAGCGGAACGGCTGCAATTATCAGTGCTGCAGGGAGTATTGCCGAAGGATACTCCCTTGTCACCTTCCTGAGAAGCTCATAAAGGAGCATCACGCTCATCCCTATCCAGACAGCAAAGGCATAGAATGATCCCGCGTAGGCATAATCCCTCTCCCTGGGCTGGCTTGGGTTCTGGTTGAGATACAACACTATCGCCAGCCCGGTCATAAGAAACAGGACAGCCACGAGTGACAGTCCCCTCGGATCACGGCGGTACTGCCACCATATGCCGGCAAGTCCCGCCAGCAGCGGCAGAAGGTAATAAGCGTTCCGTGCGGGGTTGTTTCGGTTCTCCTCTGGCAGCAGCGACTGGTCACCGAGCCTGGTATTGTCCAGGAAAGGTATCCCGGATATCCAGTTGCCGTCCATGACGTTGCCGTTGCCCTGAACATCATTCTGGCGCCCGGAAAAGTTCCACATGAAGTATCTCATATACATCACCCCCACCTGGTACCTGAAGAAGAAGCGAAGGTTCTCGCCGAAAGTGGGAATTACAGCCTGTTCGCTGCCGCTGCCCGACCTCAGGGTGACCTTTTTGCCCTTCACCTTGCCCCAGTACTCGTACTGCCTTATATGATCAGGCTCACTTGAGTACATCCGCGGGAAGATTGTCATGAACCGCTTGTCATACTCGTATTCGGTTGTGTAATAGGGCACATACTTCCCCTCCTTTTTATTGTACCCACCCACCTTCTTTTCAATGCCGGTGACAGGGGCCGAGTAATAGTGGCCGTACAGGAAGGGTGCACGCGGATACTGTGTACGGTTGATGTAATATATGAATGAGAATACGTCGGATGGATCATTCTGGTTCATCGGCGGATGTGCATTTGCCCGGATAATTATAAGGGCAAATGATGAGTAGCCGAGCATCAGAACGGCAATCACCGTCATTACGAAGTTCAGGATCTTTTTCCCTTTCTTCATTGAATACCAGATTCCGGCTACGGTAGCTGCCGTGAAAAACAGAAGATATATATAGAGTCCGGTGTTATAAGGAAGACCGAGAGTATTCACGAAGAAGAGTTCGAACCATCCTGCAACCTCCACGACACCCGGAACGAAGATGAAGTTAAGCACGCCGAGTATAAGGAATCCGGCAAGCAGAGCCCATATGACACCCTTGGTGGTGGCCTTGTACTTACGGAAGTACCAGATGAGGACTATGACCGGCAGTGCAAGGAGATTAAGCAGGTGAACACCTATTGAGAGTCCCATCAGGTAAGCAATCAGGATGATCCATCTGCCTGAGTGAGGGTCGTCGGCCTCGTCATACCAGCGAAGCATAGCCCAGAAGACGGCTGCAGTGAAGAGGGAACTCGTGGCATAGACCTCGCCCTCCACTGCAGAGAACCAGAAGGTATCTGAAAAGGCGTAGGCAAGTGCGCCGGCGGCTCCGGAAGCCAGGATGGCAAATGCCTTTCCTCCTCTTACTGTCAGATCGTCACCTGTGGCGAGGCGGACAAGCCTCGTGATGCTCCAGAAGAGAAAGAGGATTGTGAAGGCGCTGGCGAAGGCTGAGAGTATGTTTACCATCATTGCCACCTTCGAGGTGTCACCTCCGGCGAAGAGTGTAAAGAACCGTCCCAGCAGCAGGAAGAAGGGAGCGCCGGGAGGATGGCCCACCTCGAGCCTGTAGGAGCAGAGTATGAATTCCCCGCAGTCCCAGAAGCTGACAGTCGGTTCAATTGTAAGAAGATAGACCAGTAGTGAGAGTGCGAACACCGCCCAACCCGTTATGTTATTCCACAGTCTGAATCCGTTTGTCATTTTTTCTCTTTTTCGTTCTTTATTATAAATCGCCACGGCATGCTTACCCATGGTTCGCCGGAGTATGCTATTCCAATCCTGGGACCGGTAACGACTGGCGGATGAAAACCGGTCTCTTCAATCCATATCCTTCCGGAGGTGACCAGGTCCTCCCTGTTGTAAGAGCCGTCCAATGCCAGTCCTTTTGTCACGCGCCCCGGTCCTGAATAGTCTGCCACTCCCCTGATCAGCACAGCCTGGGGGCTTTCAGCCGGGCCGGTCACCACGTTCAGCATCCAGTGCATCCCGTAGACAAAGTAAAGATACAAATGTCCTCCTTCCATGAACATCGGCTCGGTTCTGCGAGTCCTTCCCCTGCTTGCATGACATGCCCTGTCACCGTTATCCATGTAGGCCTCCGTCTCTGTTATCATATATCTTCCGGTGCCCGATCCGGTAACAATCTCCATTCCCGGAAGCCTTCCGGCCACAGTCACTGCGTCATCGAGAAAGAATTTCCGGTCAGCTCTTGTCATCCGCGGGATCCTAATACTTTATCTTGTCCGGGAGTTCCTCCCATTTTCTGAGTACGGCGTCACCCTCACCCTTCATGCCCCGGATCATTTCAATGGATCGCTCGTTGTTACTGAGTACCAGTTCCTCATAGATATGATTGTCACTGAATCCGGCTGCGGCTGCCCGGTACCTGTCAGAGGCGTATACTATCCGCCTGATGCCGGCCCAGTATATAGCACCGAGGCACATGGGGCACGGTTCGCATGATGCGTAGATGACGCAGTCACTGAGATCATGGGTGCCGGATGCTTCAGCGGCCAGCCTGATGGCCATCACCTCGGCATGGGCTGTGGGATCATGCCCGGGCACAACCCTGTTGCCGGAACGGGCTATGACGGTGCCATTCCTGACAATGACCGCTCCGAACGGGCCGCCACCGTCAGACATGTTCTCTTCTGCAGTATGTATTGCAATCTTAAGATAGTTCCTCTCTTCAGTGCTGAGTTTCATTTTCGTCTTGTATGACAATTTACAGGGTGTAAAAATAAGAAAAGAATGCCGCTCCGGTATATGCAATCAAGGTATAGTAATCAGGTACAGTCAAAAGGAGAAGCGATTACGAAATTAAAAGTACAACATATTGCTCGGAATAAAAATATGTTGTATTTTTGCAGACCCCAAAAAAGGGGTTTTTCTTTTAAAAAATTCATTAATTAACAAAACCTTAGTACAAAGTGAACACCTTAAGCTACAAGACAGTTTCAGCCAATAAGGCGACTGTTGAGAAAGAGTGGGTACTTGTAGATGCGGAGGGTCAGACACTCGGACGTCTGGCATCTGTTGTGGCCCTGATGCTGAGGGGGAAGCACAAGACGAGCTTCACACCTCATGTTGACTGCGGTGATAACGTAATAGTTATCAATGCAGAAAAAGTTGCGCTGACGGGAGCAAAGATGACTGACAAGGAGTATATCAGGCATACCGGTTATCCCGGTGGCCAGAGGATCGTCAAGGCTGACGAACTGATGAAGAAACATCCGACACGGCTTGTAGAGTATGCCGTCAAGGGGATGCTTCCGAAAAGCAGGCTTGGCAGCGCCATCTTCAGGAACCTTTACGTGTATGAAGGCCCTGTGCATAAGCACGAGGCTCAGCAACCCAAACTAATCGATTTAAAAACCATTAAGTAAGAAACATGGAAGTTATCAACGCTATCGGAAGAAGGAAAGCGGCTGTTGCAAGGGTTTACCTGAGCGACGGGAAGGGACAGATCACGATCAATGACAGGGAATACAAGAATTATTTCCCGAATGAGATCCTGCAGTATGTTGTCCTTCAGCCCCTGAACCTTCTTAATGTTGCCGACAAATATGACATCAAAGTCACCCTTGACGGCGGTGGATCCAAAGGTCAGGCAGAGGCGGTACGTCTTGCGATTTCCAGGGCTCTGATCAAGATTGATCCGGAGTTCAAGCCGAAACTGAAGGCTGAAGGTTTCACCACGCGTGATCCGCGCGAGGTTGAAAGGAAGAAGCCCGGCCAGCCAAAGGCTCGCAAGAGATTCCAGTTCAGCAAGCGTTAGGAGTTCAAAGCAATTATTATAGATGCAGGTTTAGTATCTAAATTGCATTGACTTCCCGCAAGGAACTACTCTGCAATTGACTTCACAGAACGTAAACTTAACAACACAATCAAAATGTCAAGAACCAATTTCAAAGAATTACTGGATGCCGGCGTGCACTTCGGGCACCTGAAGAGAAAATGGAACCCGGCGATGGCTCCCTATATATTTATGGAGCGCAACGGCATTCATATCATTGACCTTGAAAAAACAGTTTTAAAGATAGATGAGTCCGCTTCTGCATTAAAGCAGATAGCCAAATCGGGACGCAAAGTGCTCTTCGTTGCCACCAAGAAGCAGGCGAAGGACATCGTATCCGAGAAGGTTGGAGCGGTCAACATGCCATTCGTGACCGAGAGATGGCCGGGTGGAATGCTCACCAACTTCCCCACCATCCGTAAGGCGGTCAAAAAGATGGGTTCGATAGACAAGATGGCAACTGACGGTACATTTGACAATCTCTCCAAGAGGGAGAAACTGCAGATCACTCGCCAGAGAGCCAAGCTTGAGAAAAACCTCGGATCAATTGCAGACATGACCCGCCAGCCTTCAGCGCTGTTCGTGGTTGATGTATGCAAGGAAAAAATCGCTGTGCACGAGGCTAAAAGACTCGGCATCCCGGTATTCGCAATGGTTGATACCAATTCTGATCCTTCCGATATCGACTTCGTCATACCCGCAAATGATGACGCAGCCAAGTCAATCTCACTCGTGATCGAGCTTATGTGCCAGGCTATCGCCGAAGGGCTCAATGAACGCAAGGCAGAGAAGGATAAGGACGGTGCCCAGTCTGAAAGGGAACCGGCACAGGAAGGCGGCGGCCGCAGAAGCAGGTTCAAGGCTGCCGACTACGAGCAAGAACAGCCGGTTATGAAGGCTGACGACTCAGTGGCAGAAGAGGCTGAAAAAACCGAGGTTGCTGATGAAGAGGCAGCAACAGAGGAAGAATAAAAATACCAACGTTAAACAGATTTAATACTATGTCAAATATAAGCGCTGCCGATGTCGCCAAACTCAGAAGGATGACAGGCGCCGGCATGATGGATTGTAAAAAAGCCCTGGAAGAAGCAGCAGGCGACTTTGAAAAAGCACAGGAACTGATCCGTAAGAGAGGCCAGGCTATAGCCAACAAACGCGCTGACCGCGAAGCCAGTGAAGGTGTTGTGCTTGCAAAGACAACCGCTGACGGCAAGACCGGAATGATGATAGCACTCAACTGCGAAACCGATTTCGTGGCAAAAAATGCCGATTTCATTGCACTCGGAAACAAAATCCTTGATGCAGCCCTGAAATCAGGACCTGCTGACCTCGAAGGACTTAAGGATGTTCAGGTTGACGGCAAAAAGGCTGTAGAACTGGTTCTTGAAAAAAGCGGTATCACCGGGGAGAAATTTGAACTTACATTCTTCAGCTCCATCAGTGCTCCTGCCGTTCAGGCTTATATCCACGCAGGAAACAAGCTTGCCACCATGGTAGGCTTCAGCAAGGCCGGCATTGACCAGCAGGTCTTCAAGGATGTGGCCATGCAGGTTGCAGCCATGAACCCTGTATCAGTTGACAAGGATGATGTTCCTGAAAAGATACTCGCACAGGAGATGGAAATTGCAAGGGATCAGGCACGCCGTGAAGGCAAGCCCGAAGAGATGCTTGAGAAAATTGCCCAGGGAAAACTGAACAAGTTCTTCAAGGAAGGGACCCTGATGAACCAGGAGTTTATCAAGGACAGCAAGCTTACAATAAGGCAGTACCTTGAGAGCCATGACAAGGGCCTCAAGGCAACGGGTTTTGTCCGCTACACACTCAACGTCTGATATTAAACAGACCTCATATAAGGAAAACGACGCCCAGGTGGCGTCGTTTCTTTTTTGTGCCGTACCGGACTCCAGGGACGAAATAATTACCCCGTTGTGATAAAAAATCAGTAAATTGTATCACTAAAATTTTAATGCCCTATGAAAAAGAACATCGGTAAAACAGACATGATTGTCAGACTGGTTCTGGCTGCGATTCTCGTGATTCTCTATTTTATTGGCGTAGGAAAGTTACTCGGACTGATCTTTATTATCCTTGCCATAATTCTGGTTCTCACAGCATTAACCCACACCTGCCCGATATGGTACATCTTCAGGACAGACACCCTGGATAAGAAGTAATCAACCGGCTAAAGGATTTTAAGACATTCAGCGGCGCTTCCTTGCGGAAGCGTCGCTGCTTTTTTCAGGTAACGGTACTGTCCGGGCACATTTTTTGCTAATTTCGTTTCCGTCATGAAACCGTTAGTTGAAATGAAGTACAAAAGAATACTGCTCAAACTGAGTGGTGAGTCTGCAGGTGGCCCTGACGGCACCGGTATTGATACAGCCGTGCTGACAGGCTATGCAAGGCAGATCAGGGAGATAGTTAATGCCGGATGCCAGGTAGCCATCGTCATTGGCGGCGGAAACATCTTTCGGGGTCTCGGGAGCACCGGGGAAGGCTATGACCGTGTCAAGGGTGACCAGATGGGCATGCTTGCCACCGTGATCAACAGCCTGGCACTGGAAAGCTTCCTCACAAGAGCAGGATGCAATGCAAAGGTGTTTACATCTATCCGGATGGAACCTGTCGGAGAGCTCTACAACCGTGACAAAGCCTCCGCAGCCCTTGAATGCGGCTGTGTTGCCATACTCGCCGGCGGAACCGGCAATCCCTTCTTTACAACTGATACGGCAGCCGCCCTTCGCGCCGTGGAACTGAACTGCGACGTCCTTCTGAAGGGTACACGCGTAGACGGTGTCTACACTGCTGATCCGGAGAAGGACCCTTCTGCCGTGAAATATGATACAATCACATTCAGCACGGCTATCGAAAAAAGACTGAGAGTAATGGATCAGACAGCCTTTGCAATGTGCAGTGAAAACGGAATGCCCCTGATCGTCTTCGACATGAACACCGATGGAAACCTCAAGGCTGTGACCGAAGGCCTCAGGTGCGGAACCCTTATAACTCTCTGAAAAATTTTTTACATTTGCCACTGGCAGAATAATTGACAATCACATGACTGAAGAACTGGAACTTATCAGGGACGAAGCCGAAGAAAAGATGGAAAAAGCCATCAAACATCTTGAGTATGAACTGTCCCATCTTCGTGCAGGCCGGGCTAATCCGCTGCTGCTCGACGGCATCAGTGTCGACTATTACGGCACCATGACACCTTTGGCACAGGTTTCCAATATAAATACTCCGGATGCCAAAAGCATTCTCATCCAGCCATGGGAAAAAAACATGCTTGGCATCATAGAGAAAGCTATCCTGGCTGCAAATATCGGTATGACTCCCATCAACAACGGAGAGGTAGTCCGTATTAATGTTCCCCCTCTCACGGAGGAGAGGCGCCACCAGCTTGTAAAGCAGGTGAAGCAGGAGGGCGAGACCGCCAAAATAAGTATCCGCACAAGCAGAAAGTGGTTCCTCGATGAACTGAAAACACTTCTGAAGGATGGTCTGCCGGAAGATGAAGAGAAGAACGGAGATAAAATCATCCAGGAGATGACAGACAAGCATATAGCGAGGGTTGAAAAAGTTGTCGAGACAAAGGAAAAGGAGATCCTTACAGTCTGATATCCTTTCCCGGATCCTGATCTCCTGCCTGACACAATCCATTCTGCCAACCCTGCCGTATGAAAAAAATCCTTCTGATACTCGTTGTATCTGTACTTGCCGTTAATGTTTCCGCGCAGGTATCAGAGGGAGGACTGCCTCCGTCATACAAAGCTGCAGGTACCAAGAGCAGTGCAAAGATTGCTGCCAGGACCCTTGGCAGCATAGACTCCACGGTCACAGCCCTCAGCCAGACAGGGAAAACATTGCCACTCAAGTATTCAGTGCTTGAGAAGTTCTCCGCTGACATCAGGAAAGAGGGTACCAGGACAGATCTGGAGGATGGTGGCACGATATGGCAGTACAGGCTCAACTCCCCCGAAGGAAAATCGCTTCAGGTAATCTTCAGCAGGTACATGGTCCCCGATGGCGCTCAGCTCTTTCTTTACAATGAGTTGTATACGGACATTAGAGGTGCTTTTACCGAATACAACATTAGGGAGGACCTGACATTCGTGACCGGGGACATACGCGGTAATCACGTAATAATTGAGTATTACGAACCGGCCGGAGTACCTTTTGAGGGAGATGTAATTATAGGTTCAGCAGGCCAGGCATTCACTTACATTCTCAGCCCGCAGTCCGGTAATACCGACGAAGACGGATTCATCGGCGTCAACTGCATTGAGGGTAAAGGGTTGCAGGATGTAAAACATGCCGTTTGCAGATACACATTCAATGACGGTAAGTACGGTTACCTCTGCACAGGATCACTGATTAACAATGCCGGCTCAACAGTACAGCCCTACTTCCTTACAGCAGCCCATTGCATAAGCACCCCGGAGGAGGCCGCAACAATAGTGGCATATTTCAATTATGAGGAAGTCGCCTGCACCCTGACAGCATCTGTTATGTCACAGTCAGTATCAGGCGCATCACTGCTGTCAACCGGCTCCCGTTCTGACTATTCGCTTCTCAGGTTTGAAAGGATAGTCCCTACGTCATACCAACCTTATTATGCAGGCTGGGAAATGAGAAACATTGACCCGTTGAGCACCTCCTGCATACATCATCCCGGGGGCAAGCCGAAAAAGGTGGCACTGGATGCCGACCCGGCAGGAACAAACGACATCGACCTGTACTGGGAAGGAGGTTCATCATCACCCTCAGGAACGCACTGGGCGGTCTCATTTGAGGAAGGAACAACTGCAGGCGGATCATCAGGCGGACCTCTCTTCAACCATAATGAAAAGATTATCGGTCAGCTCCATGGCGGATCCGAGACTGATTATTTCGGGAAACTGAGTTATTCGTGGGAGCACCCTGACAGCCAGTATCCCTCACTGAAATCATTCCTTGATCCTGCTGACGAAGGAGTAAAGAGCCTTGAAGGATACTACCCGGCTTCAAACCTTCCCGATCCCCAGTTCTCTGCTCCATTCTCAAAGGTATGCACCGGCGCACCTTTAAAACTGGAAGGCTTTTCGGCATTTGAACCCACAGGGTACCGATGGAGCTTCCAGCCTTCATCCGTCAGTTACAGTGATGGCACTGACGCCTATTCGGCATCACCGAAGGTATCATTCCTGGAGGAGACCAACTACTCCATCAACCTCAGGGTGACCAACGCGGCAGGCCAGAAAGACCTTTACCTGAGCAATTATATCTCAGCCGGACAGGAACTGACACTGAGGGCATTGCCGGCTGACCTGGCTGATTCATGCATAAAATCCTTTTCCGTGCTTAAGCTGACGGCTTACGGTGCCGATGCTTTGCTATGGACCCTCTCTGAAAAGACAGCCGGATCGTTTTACTTAGAAGACAATACGTCAAACCCTGTTGAGATCAGGATGCTTGATGGCAAGCCTGTTACAAAAAGCACGGATATAGAAGTAACTGTGACGGGCTTTCACGGTACATGCCAGAACGTGCTGAATATCAGCATCCCGTTCGTAGCTCAGACAAATGACAATGCTGCCGGAGCACTGCCTTTGACGCCCGGCAAATCGGGGCCGTTTTCAAACATCTGCGCCACAATTGAGGATGGAGAACCCGTTCCTCCCTACAGCAGTTGCACCGGACAACTTTCATGGTGCGATGAATACGGTACAGGCCAGAATATTGTGGAGAGAAGCGTCTGGTTCAGCTATACCCCGGACGCCAACCAGACTATATCAATCTCTTCCACAGGGTTTGATAACCAGATTGCAATTTACAGCGCCGCGTCATTATCTTCCCTGTTGCAGGAGAGATATACCCTCCTCGCAGCCAATGATGATTTCAATGATACAAATCCTGATCCGGTCATTTCCTCCGTTGATGTAAATGCAAACCAGAAATACTGGATACAGGTTGACGGTAGCGGCGGAGGCGCAACCGGAGTCTTTTACATTAACATCAGCGTTCTGAACAGTATTGGTGAGACTCTTTCCGGAGGAGATGAAGTGAAGGTTTATCCCCAGCCTGCCGGTGACCGCATATATTTTGAGTCTGCTTCGTTTGAGCAGTGCCCGGCAGTAAGAATAGAACTGACCGACACCTCCGGCAGAGTAGTGCTCCTGGAAGAGGTGACTGCTGAAAGTGGCAGGGTGCAGCTCCATCCGGGCAACCTGGCACCGGGAATCTACCTGGCCCGTATATACTGTGACGGCAAGGTCTCCGTCACAAGGATAATAGTCTGACTGATCCCATACCGGCTGTGCTGTCTGGCTGAAAACCAGATGCCGGCTGATGACCACCCGTTAAACCCAAAGAGTTGTAATTCTATCTGCCGCTGACTGGTTTGAAAATCATCTCGTGCTTCATGGCAGCCTCAACCGCAGCCTCAGAGAATGGTTCGCTGTAAAAGCCGTCGTTTACATAGGTCTCTGTCTGCGAAAGATAGAAGGGACTTCCCGGAATGCCGGATGTCCCCGTGGGGATGACTGTTAATGATTTGTCCCAGTCTGCCGTGTTGAAGATGTGTCTTTCCGATGCCCCGTGGTGCACCCTGAAGTTATCCCTGAAGGAATATGGCTCCACGGTATGGTAGCTGCCGTCAACGCCGTATGTCTTCGAGTTGAGCCCGAGCAGCCGGTTCAGTATCTTCACCCCTCCCATAGGATGCTCCAGGGTGAAGGTGTGGATTTTGCCCCACTGCCAGCTGTCACCATATTCGCCGTACCTGGCAGTGAGCGTGTCAACGGCAGCCCTGATGCTTTGCGCCATTATCATCTCCATGGTCTCCTTCTCCGGGGTGTCAGTATTGTCAATCCACTCGTCAGGACCCTTATTGACCATGCTGTAAATGTAGAAGTCATGCTGCCTTCCGAGTGTTGAACCGTACAGCTCGTCAAGCTCATCCAGCATTATGTGGCGGGCAAGCTCTGTCCTGATGAACTCGAAAAGCGTAGGGGCCACGAGTGAAGCGCTCATTTCATAGTTCCATCCCCCGAGTTCTTCGATGACTCTGCTTATCTTTTCGTCATCTGCACCTGCAGCAGATGCACTGCTTATGATCACCGGGGTAAGCATGGCGGCATACGCCGAATGGTTATCGGTGATCATCCTTTTAAAGTCTTCCAGGCCCAGTATCTGTTTCTCATCCGCCATCTCCCTGATTCGCAGAATGCGGTAAGGCATTGAAAACTCGCCGCTTATGAAGAATGGATACTCCTCATCAACGGTTCTCTGGTTGGCCGATGAGACAAATCCGTTTTCGGGATTGAATGAAGAAGGGAGGAGCCCGAAGGGAACATATCCCTTCCATTCAAACTCGTCAGTGTCTCCCTTTCTGGGAAGAAGGCCGGTACCTTTCCTCACGGGAATGCCGCCGCCGGTATTGAGTCCGATGTTGCCTTCAACATCCGCATATGCAAAGTTCTGGCTTATCGACCTGAAATTGCTCAGTGCCTCCCGGAATTCATCCCAGCCGGCTGCCCTGTTGAGCTTGTAGACTGCCTTTATCTCATCGCTGTAGTCATACCCGGTCCAGCACATTGTAAGCACGGCATCATCAATACCCTGCATGCCTGAGATGACCGGTCCGTGATGAGTGTACCTTATTATTCGCGACTGCGATGAATCCGGCCCCATCTTCAGTACGTGCTCCTCGGTCCTGAACGGCAGCCACTCGCCGTTATACAGGTAATTGTTGCCGGTGGAGTCAACTGTCTCGACGAACAGGTCGATGTCATCCACGCTCAGGTTTGTCATCCCCCATGCGATTCTTTCATTATGGCCTGCTATTATGAAGGGTTCACCCGGAAAGAGCACACCGGTAACATTGAGACTGCCAGGTATGACCTGGTGAATCTGCATCCAGAATCCGGGTACGTTGAATCCCAGGTGCATATCGTTGGAGAGTATCGGCTTGCCCGTCTCGCTCCTGCTGCCTGATACAGCCCAGTTGTTGCTTCCCGAGAGAGTGACTATCCCAAGCTTTTCAAGCTCTTCCATCGATCCGATGGCGTCGGCTGCCTGCCCGAGAAGCTTATCGTCAAGTTTGAAATCCGGGAAGACAACCTCATCAACCATGTTCCAGTCTGCGATGAGTTCAGAGGCCTTTTCGGGGCCGAGCTTGCTTACCAGCTTGTAATTGTTGATCTCGTTTGAGAGGTTTGACGAAGCCAGGTCCCAGCCGATAAAGCCTATGATGTTTGTTATGTCAACCATCGTCCATGGCTCAGGCTGGTAGCCCAGGATCCTGAATTCCGGGGGAAGCTTTTTGCCGCACTCTGCAATCCAGCTGTTCACCCCGTCAGTATATGCCTGCAGGGTGGCCAGGATGGCCGGGTCCTCACGTTCAAGAACCATCTGCGACTTCTTCGGCATCCCAAGCGCCCTCAGGAAATAGTCTGTCTCGAACATGTCCCTCTTGAACAGCTCTGACAGCCTGCCCTGGGTGGCATGTCTCACCATATCCATCTGCCACAGTCTCTCCTGGGCTGTCACGTAACCCGTCATAAAATATAGATCATGCTCATTTGATGCATAGATATGGGGTACTCCGCGCTCATCGCGGATAACCTTCACTTCGGCCGTAAGGCCTGCCAGGTCTTTTTCGCCGTTAATATCGGGAAGGCCCGACTTCCGGAGTGAGGGAACAATTATCAGTCCTGCCAGCAGTGCAACAGCTACGATCACGGCAAGGACTGTGAGGATGACTTTCAGGATTTTCATAGGGTTTGCGGTTTGAATCGGATAAAGTTAGTAAATGATGAGAATCTGACCAAGTGTAAAAATTCTTCACCTGCTGAAGAATAAGTGTGTGCCCT
>JAVEZX010000007.1:0-50748 GCA_034002785.1 Bacteroidales bacterium | reverse complement strand
CGGGATGAATACCACGAAAAGAAAACCGGATCATGAAAAACAGAAAAGAACTTCTCAGCAGGATAGCCTATGCCTGTGGTGATATTTACGGTGGCGGAGCCTTCATAATTGTAGGTCTGTTGCTTCTTGTGTACCTGACAAATGTTGAGGGATTTTCAGGAACCAGCGCCGGCATCATCGTTTTCATCGGGAAAGCATGGGATGCCATTACAGATCCTTTTATGGGGCAGCTATCAGACAGAACCAGATCCCGTTTTGGTCGTCGTCGTATATATTTCCTTCTTGGCAGCCTTCCTGTTTTCTTCTCCTGGGTAATGCTATGGTACGGTTTTGGCATCACAGGCAGTACTGGCAAATTCCTGTACTATACCCTGGCTTATATCTTCTTCTCCACTTCATTCACCATTGTGATGGTTCCCTACAACGCCATTCTGTCCGACATGGTAAGGGACTATAACAGGCGTAGTGCATTCACCGGAATGCGGCTTGGTTTTTCTGCTGCGGCTGCTATTCTTTGTGCTACCGTTCCGGCACTGATCACCGGAGCCTACACGGATCCCAAACAGGCTTACCTTATAATGGGGCTTACCTTCGGAGCACTGTTCGCCATATGCTGGATTGCAGTATTTCTTGGTACCTGGGAGAACCAGATGAAGCCCATTCCTGCGGTTAGTATTAAGGATTGGCTGAGCGTAATCAAAAATCGTTCCTTCCGTACTTATGTAACCATATTCATTCTCTGTCAAATGGCTATTGATACTGTCATGACACTGGCTGTTTATTTCCTGACGGTTTCTTTGCAGAGGGAGGAACTTTTTGTCCTGATAATGGGATCCATTCTGGCTACCCAGCTCGTTTTTATCGGTATATTCTCTCATGTGGCTCAAAAAACGGATAAAACCACTCCGGCATACATATCGGCTGGGGTATGGATAGCTTCCAGTTTTGCTATCATATTCTTTACTAACGATACACCAGGTTTTATCGTAATCGCCACTTGCGCGCTGATCGGGGTGGGAAGTGCAGGACTTAATCTCTTCTCATGGTCTGCCCTGCCCGATATAGCCGATGTGGATGAACTTATCACCGGACGTCGCAGGGAAGGGCTCTATGCAGGTGTAGCGACTTTCCTGCGTAAACTCTCGGGAGGTGTGGTAGTGGGTGTCCTTGGTGTTGCTTTGGATGTGATCGGTTACAGCAAAGAGGCTCTCAGTGCAGGAGATATCTCATCTACAACAGATTGGGGTATACGTATTCTGTTCTGCGCCTTACCATTCACCTTCCTGATTTTCGCTCTGCTATTCCTTCGCAAGTATAAGTTGGGAAGACAGGAGTTCGATATAATGAGTAAAATTCTTAACCGCTACCGGGCGGGAGAGACTGATATATCCGTTGAGGGAGAGGATCTCAGGATTTGCCAGCAGCTAACAGGCCTGAAGGATGATCGGCTCTTCAGAATGGATCGTGATCAGGACCAGGAGATCCATTCATAGTGCAGAGTCATGATTTCGTGATTATTTGCGGAGTTGGTTCAAGGTTGGTATCTTAAGAAAAGAAATCTTATTTTTATAATCCGTAGATCGGGAAAAAGGGCTTACAAATAGTCCCGGTTTTCTAAATCATATCCGGTCAGAAGTTCATTTATAAAGATCAAAAATGAAGAAAGGCATAGCTGTTTTGAAAAGGCCGCAGGTAATTTTATTATTTGTGTCTATGTTTCTGTTTTCTGTAAGAGAAACAAACGGAGACAATTATCAGTCGACAAGCGACACTTCGGTTGCCAGATTATCATATCGTACATCAGGTAATCCATATCTGCCGTTATGGGAACATCTGCCCGACGGTGAGCCTCGTGTCTTTGAAGATCCCGACAATCCCGGGAAATACCGCGTCTACATCATCGGGTCCCACGATGTCAGGTTTAAGAGTTACTGCGGACCAGACATCAGATCCTGGTCGGCACCGGTGGAAGACCTTTCAGACTGGCGTGATGAGGGACCCATTTTCACATACCCTATTGATGGTCAGTGGGATGTTATGTACGCTCCCGACCTGGTTGAGGTGAAGCGGAAGGACGGCACAAAGGAATACTATCTTTACCCTCACAGCCGTGGCCGGAACAGGGAAGCTATGGTGGCCAAAGGTAGCCGTCCGGACGGTCCCTTTACACCCGTTAACATGACTGACGACGGAATGAAAACATTGCCGGGCAGTATAATGGGATTTGACCCGGCAGTATTTATTGAATACATAACCGATCCGAAAGATCCTGATTATGAGATCGGCTTCAGAGCCTACGGATTCTGGGGATTCCAGAGGTCGTCAGCCGGTCAGCTGGATCAGAACACCATGTATTCGCTAAGGCCCGGAACCCAGTCAATTGGTTATTTTATTCCTGCCAGCTCCAGATACGGTGTCATAAGGGACCCGGAAGGTACAGTTTACCCCAGCGTCTACCAGGGTGAAAATCTCGGCTCGTTCAACTTCTTTGAGGCCGCTTCCATTCGCAGGATTGGTAATAAATATGTATGGGTATACAGCGGATATTCAGGGCCAGATTACGGACTGAGCAGTACCAACTCGGCATTGCGTTATGCCTACGGCGACTCTCCCCTGGGCCCATGGAAAAGCGGTGGCGTTCTTGTCGACTCACGTGCACCGGTGCCGGATAAGGACGGGACAAAACTAATGACGAGTTACTCAGGACACAATACTCACGGCAGCATCGAGCTGATCAACGACCAGTGGTATGTGTTCTATCACAGGGCGCCGAGGGGTTACGGATTCGCACGTCAGCCGATGGTGGCTCCGGTAAAGGTGGAATGGGATGAAAAGCCGGTGGCAGAAGGCGGAAAGGTCACCATCAGGGGATATGACCCGTATTCGGAGGATAATACCTGGAGCGCAAAGGATAACCAGGGAAATGCATATACCGGGGCGGAAGTGACTTCGGAAGGATTCCACATCTACGGCCTCGATCCCTATAAATATTACTCTGCAGGTTATGCATGCTATCTCTCAAATCCCGACAGCCAGCAGGATTCATGGGATATCTGGGATAACGATATGCCCATAACAAATGTGGAGAATGGTAATATCATAGGTTACAAGTACTTTGGATTCGGAGGTCTCGATAAAGACAGGAAAGGCTTGAAAGCATTCAAGGGGACCAGGCCCGGAAACAAAACAGCATTTGACCTGTTCCTGACGCCAAGGACAAAAAGCGCATTTAAAGTCAATGTCTGGCTGGACGGACCATGGGATAACGGTACCTGGCAAGGCAAAAAGATCGGGGAAATATCTGTCCCGGCAAATTCTGCACAGGAAATAACAAAATTCACCACAGACGTTTCAGCGTTTGTTGATAAGCTCAATCAAAAGCATGCTATTTTCCTTGTTGCCGAAGGTCCTGATCAGGGCGCTCTTTTCGATTTGTCCGGACTTGGATTCAGCCCGAAGAAAAATAAAATCGTCCGTCCGGTCACCCCTAAGGTAAGCATCAGTGTAAACGGAGTTTCAATTGACTTACCGGCCACTCCGGTCAGGTCAACAAATGCTAACGGGATCACTGGTTATGATCTTTACGAAGCTGCTTATAAAACTCCTTCAGGCACAACCGCAATACCTTCCGTATCTGCATCAGCCAGCGATCCGGATGTAAAAGTGGCTGTAAACCAGGCGGAATCGATAGCCGGAACTGCTGTCGTGCGATTTTTTTACAGAGGTGTTATTAAAACATACAGAGTCGTGTTTGAGCCTTCCCTGGCGGGCGGTTCTGACCGGCAGTACGATGCTCCTGCCGGGTTCACCACTGAGCAGGATCACCGGAATATGATGGATCAGATCGGGATTAAGAGTCTTCGCCCGGGACCAAGCGGTAACGAATCAGCTCCCGACCATGCCAATTATGATGAGTCCCTGGCGAATCCATACCCTGATCTGCCTGATTTACTTGCATTGAAAAACGGGAAGAAGGTTACGACACCTGAGATATGGTGGGCTCAACGTCGTCCTGAGATCAGGGAAGACCTGGAGAGAGAAGTCTATGGTCGCCTGCCGGATAAAATCCCCGCTGTAAGATGGAATGTGGATATTTCGGAGAGAGAGTATGTCGGTTTTATCCCGGTTATTGCGAAAAAGCTCACGGGGCATGTCGATAATTCGGACTATCCTCTTATTGATGTAAACATATCGATGGTTCTGGTTATCCCGGCAAATGTCAAAGGACCGGTACCAGTGCTGATGATGTTAGGGAGGGCAAGTCTGCCAGCACCCGCACAACCTGATCCTGATGAATTGGAAGTGATAAACCAGGCATTCAGGAAGCTGCTTTCTGAAAGAGATCTCCGGGTAAAAGAAATATTCGAAAAATATCCGGCATATAATCCCATCACACGGGAAACTGCAGCTTTTCCTTTTGGTGGGATGGGAAACCAGGCAAATGCCGATCCTCCGTCAACACAACAGCTACTTATGGCAGGCTGGGGTTATGCAATGATAGACCCTTCAAGTATTCAGGCAGACAATGGGGCAGGATTAACGAAAGGTATTATCGGGCTCGTAAACAAGGGACAGCCCCGCAAACCGGATGACTGGGGTTCGCTCAGAGCCTGGGCCTGGGGTGCCGCCCGCGGACTCGATTACCTCGAAACTGATCCTGCCGTGGATGCGAAACATGTTGGTATAGAGGGGGTCTCACGATATGGTAAGGCAGCTCTTGTCACACTGGCTTTTGAAGATCGTTTTGCCCTGGGATTGATTGGTTCATCAGGCAAAGGAGGAGCCACTCTGCACCGGCGTAATTTCGGAGAAGCTGTTGAGAGCCTTACAGGATCCGGTGAATATCACTGGATGGCAGGGAATTACTTGAAATATGGTGCTGCCGAATCAGCTTCAGGAGCCGGAGACGCCGGCCAGATGAGTGTGGATTCTCACAGTCTCATTGCACTGTGTGCTCCGAGGCTTACATTCATCAGCTATGGCATTCCTGAAAAAGGAGATGCGAAATGGCTTGACCAGAGGGGAAGCTATATAGCCACCATTGCTGCCGGAGCAGTGTTTAGATTACTTGGAGCAAAAGATCTCGGTGTGTCAAATGATTACAGAAAGGAAGCAATGCCTCCCTACAATACAGGTATGCTGGACGGAGAGCTTGCCTGGCGTCAGCACGACGGAGGACATACAGATGCACCCAATATGAAATACTTCATCGAATGGGCTAATAAAAAAATCAATTATAATCCTGGCACACAGGGACGAAGATAGAAACGTAATCCAGTAATTTAAACATGAACCATTTATCATTTATTCTTTCGGTTTTCTTACTGATCTTCAGCAGTCAGCAAAGAGAAGATGCCGGCACTGTCTCAAAAGAGCTTCTCGGACCTCATGACGGTTCAGAAGTGTATCTTTTTACACTCACAAACAAAGCAGGTAACGTATTAAAGCTTACGAACTACGGAGCAAGGATTGTAGGAGTCGAAGTTCCTGATAAAAACGGGAAAATGGAAAATGTTGTTCTTGGTTCTTATGTTCTTGAATCGATATTAAGAGATTCTTTTGGCGGAGCAACAGTAGGAAGATATGCCAACAGGATAGCTAACGGGAAATTCAGCCTTGACGGTGTGGAATATAATCTGCCCGTAAACAACAAACCCAATACTCTTCACGGAGGGCCTCGCGGCTGGTACGCGAAGGTCTGGAACGCTGAACTTATAAACGATAAGAATAAACCTGCCGTAAGGTTCTCTTACGAGAGTCCTGATATGGAAGAAGGTTTCCCGGGAACAATCAATATGGTAGTAGTCTTCACCTGGACAAACAGGAATGAAATCATTATCGAGTACACTGCGTCAACAGATAAGAAGAGTGTCATTAATGTAACCAATCATGCATATTTCAACCTGCATGGTGCGGGGAACGGTAATATTTTTGATCATGAAATGACTCTTAAGGCATCTGCCTATACTCCTTTTAATTCAACAATGATCCCGACCGGAGAGATACGTCCTGTCAAAGGAACACCCTTCGACTTTACGTCAGCCCGGACTTTCGGGTCCAGAATAGGAGATACCTACGAGGGATCAGTTTTTTCCGGATATGATCATAATTACGTACTTGACAATAAAGAGAAAGTTGATGCCGTGGTTTATGATCCTGTCAGTGGCCGGATGCTGGAAATGATGACCGACCAGCCGGCTATGCAGCTTTATACCGGTAACGGACTTATGTATAAAAGACAGGCTGAAACAGGAGGGAAACAGTTCAGATTCAGGTCAGGTTTTTGTCTTGAGAGCCAGCATTATCCGGATGGACCTAATCAACCCGGATTTCCTTCCACAGTTATTAACCCCGGGGAAAAGTTCAGATCACGGACCATTTACCGGTTCTCAATAAAGAAATAAAAATAGGTCCTTAATGATTTCGCTTGCTGAAATATTCCTGAAGGTCCTTTTAACTTAAATATAACTTTGAACTTTTTCTAGAACACGGAAATCGTCCTCTGATTTTTGTTAATTTTATCGGCATTATTAATAAAAATCTATTAGCAAAATGAAAAGCAAAGTAACTTTTGGTTCAGGTAAACGAGTCAT
Source organism: Bacteroidales bacterium (assembly GCA_034002785.1). Classification (GTDB taxonomy): domain Bacteria; phylum Bacteroidota; class Bacteroidia; order Bacteroidales; family VadinHA17; genus SR-FBR-E99. The sequence goes on along the minus strand of JAVEZX010000007.1, from coordinate 44,155 downwards.
GAACATTTCGTTACCTGTTTTATTTGCAGTTGTATCATTAAGTCTTATTTCGGGAAGTTTATTTGCCCAAACTGATTTTTCCGGTTCATGGGCACTCAATGAATCGAAAAGTACTCTTGGTGATGGACCAAGGATGTCTGTAACATCAATGACTGTCACTCAGCAGGAAAGTCTGATTTCAATTGACCTGGTTCAACCTTCGTTCGAAGGGGGGGAAATGAAAAGGAGCGAAAAATATACTCTTGACGGCAAGGAGTCGGTGAATAAAGGCATGATGGATTCTTCCGTTAAGACTATTACAACCTGGTCGGAAGATAAAAAGGAACTTAAGTTCGCAAAAACTATCCTTTTCGACATGAACGGTGATACAATGGAGTTGAAAATCACTGATGCCTGGACCATTTCCGATGACGGTAAGACTCTCACAGTGAAATCTTCGATGATAAGCGAGATGGGAGATATGAATCTGGTACTGGTTTACGACAAGAAATAAATCACGAAGGAAAGAGGCAGCCATGTACCGCAGGTCAGAGTGCTGCTTTCACTAATAAGGTTTTTACCAAAGCCGACCTTGAAAAGGCTGGAACATCAATCCCGGTTTCAGCAATCGGAGAACCTGTCAGTTCGGGTAAGCTGAATGCCTTCCTTCAGCCCCGCTTCCCTATGCTTGTTGAAAGGTTGATATTAAAGAATCTGAAAAAGTTAGAGGAGGGATTCAAATGAAAATAGAATTCCATCGCTGCTAATATTGAATTCTTTATTTTGGCAGTATAAATACAAACATGAAAAATATACTGTCAATCTTAGTCCTGTTTTTCGTCATGATTACAGGTTGCCACCAACAGATCAGTACTTCCGGCAATCCGGTCTTTCCCGGATGGTATGCCGATCCGGAAGGGATAATTTATGATGGGAGATACTGGATATTTCCCACATATTCAGCTCCATACGAGGATCAGGTCTTTATGGATGCCTTTTCATCAAAGGATCTGACGAACTGGGTAAAACATGACAGAATAATTGATACCGGGGCTGTAAAATGGGCGGAAAAAGCAATGTGGGCCCCTTCGGTAATCGAGCGGGACGGCAAGTTCTTTTTATTCTTTGGTGCAAATGACATACAGAGCGATGAGGAAGCCGGGGGAATAGGCATTGCAGTTGCTGACAGGCCGGAAGGTCCCTACCGCGATTACCTCGGCAAACCCCTGATAGACAGATTTCATAATGGCGCCCAGCCTATTGACCAGTTTGTATTTGAAGATTCTGACGGCACGATTTACCTTATTTACGGGGGCTGGCGACACTGCAACATAGTAAAGCTCAGGTCCGACTTAAAAGAGACAGAACCAATGGCTGATGGGACCCTGTTCCGGGAAATAACCCCGGAGGGTTATGTCGAAGGACCGTTTATGTTCATACGGAACGGTAAATACTATTTCATGTGGTCGGAAGGAGGGTGGACAGGTCCGGATTACAGTGTTGCATACGCTGTCGGCGACTCACCTTTCGGACCTTTCGAAAGGATAGGCAGTATTCTTCAGCAGGATCCCTCGATTGCAACGGGAGCCGGGCATCACTCGGTAATCAATATTCCAGGCACGGAAACGTACTTTATTGTCTACCATCGCCGTCCGCTGGGACAGACTGACCGCAATTCCCGCGAGGTATGCATTGAAAGAATGGAATTTGATAATAGCGGATTAATCAAGCCTGTTACCATAACACTGGAAGGAGTGCCGGCTCATAAAGTCAAATGAGTGAAGCAGAGGGGTATCCTTATCCCGGGCTCCCGGCTGCGGACAATGAGCTTTTTCACAGGCGTTTCATCTTATTGAATTCATCGCGTGAAGCATCTTATAAAATCACTATTTTTGGAAAAATGCCTGAGCTGAGATAAGGCAATACTTTACCCCGGGTATCTAACCATACATACTATGCTTACAAAAGACTTGGTACTGGAGTTGTGGAGCAAAACATACAACACCGAAGGTCAACCCGACTGGTCGCACATCATCCCATATTACGACAATGACATATATTTCAGGGATACCGTCCAGGAGCTGCGCGGTATCGAAGAATTTACGGCAATGACTGAGCGTCTGGCCCGGCGCTCGAAGGATCTTAAAATGAAGATTGTCAGGGCTGTCATGGAGGAGAACGTAATTTTCCTGGAGTGGGAGATGACTATCAAGTTTAAGAAGAATCCCAGTTCCGTATTATATGGCACAAGCCGGCTGACGCTGAACAACGAGGGGAAAATTACAGAACAAAGAGATTACTATGATTTATGGGGGGATATTTTCGACAATATTCCACGTTTCGGTAAAGCATACCGGAAATTCATGAAGAAGAAGTTTGGTTGAGTCTTGCCTATGAGAAAGAACAGGAAATTCTTTAAGTACTTTAAAGAATATCAGTGGTCTAACATTCTTGCTATGATCAGGAACAACAGGCTGGACCCGAAAATTTGCACAGGGGATTTTGCCGGGAAGCTTGTTGTCATAACCGGAGCCACTTCAGGCATAGGCTATCACACTGCCAGGAAATATGCATCCCACGGAGCCAGCTTGCTGTGCATAAACCGTAATGTGCAGAAATCAGAGGTATTATGCCGGATGATTGAAAGTGAATATGGAGTCAGATGTGACTACAAAATAGCTGATCTGAGCAATTTAAGAGATATTCACAACGTAGCCGGAGAACTCTCAAAGCTTAAAGATCCGATTGATGTTCTGATACATAACGCAGGTATTTATCTCACAAAAAAAGAACTATCTGCTGATGGAATTGAAAAGGTCTTTGTGATTCAGCATCTTGCCTCCTTTATTATTAATTTTCTTCTGATGGACAAACTCAAATCTCAGGCTAAGGCCAGAATTATCCTGGTCAATTCCGAAGGCCACCGTTTTGCTGCCTGGGGATTGAGACTTGACGACCTGAACTGGGAGAGGCGCCGATATTCCGGTCTTAAAAGTTACGGTTCAGCCAAAATGGCTCAGCTGCTGTCAATGATCGTTTTCAATGAACAACTTCAAAATACAGGGGTATCTGTCAACGCAATGCATCCAGGTGCAGTCAGAACTGATACAGGCCAGGAAAACGGACCGGCCTACAGGTGGTTTAAAAAGAATTTTCTCGACAAATCATTGAAATCACCTGAAATATCTGCCGAAGCGCTCTATTATCTCGGAGTCTCGGAAGAGATCGAAGGGGTCAGCGGGAAATTCTTTAATTTAACCGCGGCAGAGGAACCGGCACCGCCAGCCATGGACAGAGAAACAGCCTATGAATTGTGGAGGAAAAGCTTGGAAATTAGTGGATTGAATAAGTCATAACATGTTAGTTTGCAACGACCTGGTCTAAAGTAGTTTCCGAATAACATGAACAAGTCCGTTAAAAAATACAGTACCATAATAGTTGGAGGAGGCATAGCTGGTTTGACGTCAGCGGCTTATCTGTCACGCGCAGGACAGAAAGTCCTGCTTATTGAAAAAAACAGCGAATGCGGAGGCCTGGTCAATTCATTTACCCGCGACGGCTTTCATTTTGATGCCGGTGTGAGAGCTCTTGAAGATGCAGGGATTATTTTCCCGATGCTGCAGGATCTGGGAATACATCTCGATGTGGTAAAAAGTCCCGTCTCGCTGGGAGTAGAGAACGAAATCATACATATAGAAGGAGAGAATAGTCTGCCGGAATACAGGGAACTGCTTGTGAAGTTATTCCCGGAAAGCAAAAACGAGACAGATCAGGTAATTAAAGTCATTCGCAAGATAATGAAGCACATGGATGTGCTCTATGGCATAGAGAATCCGGTGTTTAAGGATATGAAGCGCGACTGGGCATTTGTTCTGAAAAAGCTCTTGCCCTGGTTTCCGAAATTTGTTTTTACTGTCGGAAAAATCAACAGGCTGAATATGCCTGTTGAAGACTACCTGGGAATATTTGTTAAGAATCCTTCACTCAGGGATATCATATCACAGCATTTCTTCAAGAATACGCCCGCCTTCTTCGCAATGAGTTACTTCTCATTATATCTTGATTATTTCTATCCGAGAGGCGGAGTGGGAAAACTTGCGGATGCACTGAGGAACAGAATAACAGAGCTTGGCGGAGAAATACTTACGGACACAAGGATTATAGAGGTGAAGGCTGGGAAAAGTCTTCTGAAAGACCAGAATAACGTCACATATGAATACGGCAATCTTATATGGGCTGCCGATTTGAAAACACTGTACAGAATTACAGAAACGGAGGGTTTGTCGCAATCTGTCAAAGCTCTGTCAGAGGATGCAAAAAATAAGTTCTTTAAAAACAGGGGTGGCGATTCTGTGTTTTCCCTGTTTGTAGAAGTGGATGAACCGCTTGAGAGTTTCAGGAAAATAGCGCATGGACATTTCTTCTATACCCCCTCGAGAATCGGCATGGGTGAGACCCACAGGACGGAGCTTGACAATCTGATCAGTAATTTTGAGAAGGCTGATAAACAACAAGTTTTGACCTGGCTTGACAAATTCACCAGGCTGAATACGTACGAAATTTCTATCCCGGGTCTGAAAGATCCGGCACTGGTTCCGCCGGGTAAGACAGGGCTTATTATCAGTTTCCTTGCCGAATATGATCTGTTTAATAAAATCAGGGGAGCTGGCTGGCTTGATGAGTTCATTTCAGAACTCGAGAACCGTGTTCTGGGGGTAATTTCTGATTCTGTCTACCCGATGTTGAAAGACAAAACCATCACTCATTTTTCATTTACCCCGTTAAGCATTGAAAACAGGGTGGGCAGTTCTGAAGGAGCTATTACAGGGTGGGCATTCAGGGAATCGATGCCGGTAATCAACAGGATTCAGAGCTCGGGTGGTTCGGTTTTCACGCCACTTCCTTCAATTTACCAGGCCGGACAGTGGACGTACAGTCCGGCCGGCGTTCCTATGTCGATCTTAACCGGTAAACTTGCGGCTGACCGGGTGCTGAAGAAGACAAAGAAACATAGAGCCACAGATATTTCTGAAGCTTGAAATTATTACTACTATTCCCAATTCACTGAAAATGATAACAGTAAGGTCAGTTTATAAAACCTTCGGAAATATTGAGGCCGTAAAGAATGTCAGTTTCAGTATCGGGAAAGGGGAGATCTTTGGCATCCTGGGTCCAAACGGTGCGGGAAAATCAACAATTGTAAACATTTTAAACACTCTTGTCAGACCTGACAGGGGAGATGTCATAATCGACGGAGTCAATATCAGGAATGATGGCGATACAATTAAACTGATCATGGGTGTTGTGCCCCAGGAGATCGCTTTATATGAAGAGCTGTCAGCTTTTGAAAACCTTTTATTCTGGGGAGGACTTTACAATATCCCGAAACCGGCACTCAGGGCGAAGGCCATCGAGACCCTTGGATTTGTCGATCTTGTTAACCGCAAGGATGACAGGATCAAAACATTTTCAGGCGGTATGAAACGAAGGATAAATATTGCCTGTTCCCTGCTTCATAATCCCAGGATACTGGTTCTGGATGAACCAACGGTTGGTGTTGATCTACAAAACAGGAATCACATTTTTGAGGTTATTGAGCGGCTCAATGATGAGGGGATGACGATAATCTATACAACCCACTATATGGAAGAGGCTGAGCGGTTCTGTGACAGGATTGCGATTATCGACAGTGGTCAGATAGTTGCACAGGGGACACTGGATGAGCTAAGGCACATAAGTGGCATGAACGATTCAGATACCAGCGGGACGAATCTGGAATCCATCTACTTGAAATTAACGGGGAAAGAGTTAAGAGATTAAACCATGTTCAAGCTTTTCAATAAGGATCTGACACTGTTTCTGCATGATCGGCGATCTGTTATTCTGACATTTTTTCTTCCAGTAATTTTGATTACTCTTTTTGCATTTGCATATGGCAGTATCGGTTCTTATGACGGCCGTTCCGAACCTGTAAAATTGCTTGTAGCCGATCTTGATAAAACCAGTTCCTCAAAAGAGATTATTCACAAGATTGATTCACTCGAAGACATAACAGTTGTAGCGATAGATTCCGCGGAGGCCAAAAAATCAGTGATCAGCGGTGATTATGTCTGTGCCATGATTATTTACAGAGGTTTTCAGGACTCACTTAAATACGGAAACTCGACCCCGGTTGAACTGGTATATGACAGGTCACGTGAGATGGAGGTTGGAATTCTACAGCAAAACCTGATAGGCACTCTGGTATCATCAGCGGGTGCAATAATCGTTAACAGCAGTATTGAAAAATATATGCTGGAACAGTTCCCGGATATAGAGAAAAGCACCAGGGATGATATAATCAGAACGGCAACAGGGGGTGACAACGACAGGCTATCAGTAAAGTGGACTTCTATTGTCGGGGAGAGAAATGACACGAAACTGGGGCTCATACAGGCTGTAGCCGGCACTGCAATACTTATGCTGCTCTTCAGTGTTGCGGGAGTCGGGACCAGCATTCTGGAAGAAAAGGAAAACGGAACCATAAAGAGGTTGCTGTATTCACCCCTGAAGGGCAGTACAATCCTCTACAGCAAGATGCTCTTTGCCTTTTTCATCTCGATACTCCAGCTGACAGCCATGTTCCTTTTTGCCTGGCTGGTACTTAATATGGACATGAACGTCAGCATGCCCGGCTTGATCCTGATGATAATTGCCACGTCCTTTGCAGTTTCAAGCCTGGGAATTTTCCTTGCTGCGATTGCACGAACACGTCAGCAGGCGCTGAATCTGAGCACGATTATTATCCTTGTCATGTCGGCCATAGGCGGAAGTATGATACCGATGTTTATTATGCCGGCAGTCCTTCAGAAGATTGCTCTTGTAAGTGTTAATTACTGGGGAATCCAGGGATTTTATGACCTGTTCTGGAGGGCGCTGCCGCTGAAGGAGATCCTTCCCAAAATACTTATTTTAGTAAGCATTGGTCTTGTCATGACAATCGCCTCCATACGATTGTTCAGAAAAAGGATCATGAATCTGTAGGCTGGTTTGATTGAGAGACGAATAAAGAAAGAACCCGAATATCCAATCATTACAGGTATAAAATCTTCAGAACTTCAAAGACTGTCTCATCTTTCTCCCTCTTTAATGTGACCCTGTTGCCGGTCTTTTTGTTTATCAAAGCCCTGGCCAACGGAGAGATGAAAGAGACCTTTCCTCTGGCAATGTCAGCCTCATCAACGCCAACAATCTGAAAATCCTGAATTTTGCCTGAGGCAATATTCTTAAGCTTCACGGTGGCGCCGAAAGTTATTTCATTATGTGGCTGGTCTGTAGGATCAACAACTCTCGCTTCGGCAATCCTGTTGTTGAGCAACTGCAGTCTTGCATTGACATAATTCACTGCAATGCGTCGTTCATTCTCGTTAGCAATATTCAGTTCCTCTCTCTCACGGGTTAATGCTTCCTTTTCGGCCAGCAGCAGTTCCATCCCGGTCCGGGTAACGAAGTTCGTTACCCCCTCCGGCAGGTATGCTCTCTTTGGCACCATCGGAACCTCTTCCTGATCACCCTCTTTTATAAAACCTCTGCTCATGACGATGTGTCCTATTCTACTGGTATCAGGCGCAATATGTACCCCGGTGTTTCAATGGCGAAGTAGATATAGCCGTCAGGTCCCATGACTACATTCCGGACCCGGCCGATGTCTTTAAGCAATTCCTCACGGTGAATGACCCGGTTGTTTTGCAGGACTACCCTCTCCAGATGTTTAAGAGGCAGTGAGCCAAGGAAGATATTATTTTTCCAGTTCGGGTAACGGTCACCGGTCACGAAGGTCATGCCGCACGGACCTATTGACGGGGTCCACTGAAATACAGGCTGTTCCAGGCCCGTTTTTTCAGTATCCGGGGTGAGCACTGTTCCGTCATAATTTATACCGTATGAAATTACCGGCCATCCATAGTTCACTCCCGGCTTAATCAGGTTAAGTTCATCTCCGCCCCGTGGTCCATGTTCTGAAACCCATAGCTCTCCGGTAAGGGGATCGAAGCATGTACCCTGGGGGTTCCGGTGGCCGTAGCTCCAGATAGAAGCCATTGCTCCCGGTGTATTGACAAACGGATTGTCATCCGGGATGGAGCCGTCCTCATTCAGCCTGTGGATTTTGCCATTATGGTTGTCGAGCTTCTGTGGGAAGTCGAAATGCTGCCCTCTGTCGCCTATCCCGAAGAAGATGTGTCCCTTTCCGTCAAAAGCTATTTTGCACCCAAAATGATAGTTTCGGTCTGTGGCCGGTTCTCCTGTAAACAGTACTTCGCGGTCAGTAAGCATTGTGTCGTCAAGCCTGGCCCTCATGATTGCCGTGTTTCCGGTTGGCCGTGAACCACTGCTGCTCAGGGCCGAATATGAAAAGTATATCCAGCCGTTTGTCGGATAGTCAGGGTGGAGGGCGATATCGAGAAGTCCTCCCTGTCCTATAGCCATTATTTCAGGAAGGCCGGTGACAGGTTCTATGATTTTTCCTCCCGAGAAGCGGTACAGGGTACCTGATCGCTCAGATATGAGCATATCCCCGTTTGGCAGAAATGCCATTCCCCATGGAACCCTGAGCCCGGACACAACAGTATCTACAGTGAATTTTTGTACCTCTGAGGTTACCATTTCCTCAATTGTCAGTGCCGGCTGCAGTAATCCCCTGTCAGCCGGAAGCCCTTTCTTTACAAAGGCGGCAAGGTCTCTGATCTCCCTGTTGGTGAATGTCTTCCTGAAAGCAGGCATCCCGATATTCTCAATCCCTGATTTGATGCTCCGGAATGCAGACTCAGTTCCTTCTTCATCCATCCATGCTTTTTCCGCAAATTTTTCAAGGTTGGCTCCGTGGCAGCCGGAGCAGAATTTTGCGTAGTTGTCAGAAGCAGACTGCTTTTCTCCCACCGGACTCTTTCCTCCGACAGCCACGAACAATACGGCCGCCAGGATAACTGCCATAGAGAATAGAATTGATAATATCTTGCTCATATCAGTGCATTTGAATCAGCAGGAGCAAATTACAAAAAAAAGAATGAAGCAACAAGTGCGGACCTGGCATCACTCCCGCCACCAGCACTTGTATTTAAAGTTGGTCAAACAATTTGTTGCCCGGCTTGTTATTAGGTCATACAAGAAGGAAATGACCGAATATATTGTTAAAATACTGGATGTTAAGCAGCTTACCCATGATGTTAAGAGATTCCGTGTTGAAAAGCCGGAGGGTTATTCATTCAAGCCCGGGCAGGCAACAGGGGTGGCGATAAATACACCTGAACTCAAAAAGAGAAGGAGATCATTTACATTCACCGGGTTGAATGAGGATACTCACCTTGAGTTCACGATAAAGATCTATCCTGAACACAACGGTCTTACAAATGATCTTGATAAGGCGGTACCCGGTACCGAGCTTTTGATCGGATCACCCTGGGGCGCAATAACATACAGGGGAAAAGGGGTTTTCATCGCCGGCGGTGCAGGAATCACTCCATTCATTTCCATCTTCAGGGATCTGCAGGCACGTAATGAACTATCCGGCAACGTGTTGCTTTTTGCCAACAAAACAAGGTCTGACATCATTCTTGAGCAGGAGCTTAGCGAGATGCTTGACGGGGCATTTATTAATATCCTGTCTGACGAAGAGCAGGAGGGTTATTTCAGCGGATTTATAAACGAGGAATTCCTCAGGACCCAGGTCAGCGATTTCGGTGTCAATTTTTACCTGTGCGGTCCGCCTCCAATGATGAGGGCAGTGACTGACCTGCTTTCGGGTCTGGGTGTCGACAAAAAGGCAGTTGTAATGGATTTGTAGCCGGGAGGCCAAGGCAACTGCCAGCCTTCAATCCTGTTTTTATGACCTGTCAAACAGCATATTCAGGCTGATATCGGGTAAGGAGACTTTTTGATTACATTTGGTGACTGTTACGGGAATTTAAAAAAACAACCAGGGCAGTACGAAGCCTGTCCCCCATTACTCACCAAATGAAAAAGTACTTCTACATCCTGGGTTCGCTCCAGGCGTTCACGGCCATCGGGGCAATCCCGGCCGGAATTGGATATCTGATGGACACTACAGGTAAAGGGATGGGAGCATCCCCAGAGCTTCTGGCAAACTCACCCCTTGATTCATTCCTGTTGCCGGGTCTGTTCCTTGTGCTTGTTAACGGAATTGCCAACATTGCCGGCGCCTGGCTCTCCTTCAAAAGGAACAGGTATGCCGGACATGCCGGACTGCTGTTGGGCACAGCACTTGCTTTATGGATCATTATTCAGGTAGCCTGGATCTCCCTGTCCAGCGTTCTTCAGCCACTCTTCCTGGTCGTCGGCCTTGTGAATATGTTCCTGGGCTGGAAGATCATGAAGCACTTTGAGGAAATCAACAAACAACACCTGTAAGTCGCTGTCAATGAAAAACATAAATACTAACAGTTTTGGTTATTATGTCTCCGTCCTGACAGCCATCCTGACTGTTGTAACCTTCGGCATTGCTGTGTGTACCCCGCCGCTGTCCGGACCGTTCTGCAAGGGAGATTGCTTTCAGTATCCGTATCATGATATACTCAGCCGGTTTCCGCGCGATTATTACTGGATGTATCCTGCCATATTGCTCTCCTTTTCCTACATGGTGATGATGATTACCGTACACAGATCGATTCCGGCTGAACGGAATCTTTTCAGTTCCGTGGCTTCAGGATTTGCAATTATCAGCAGCATTATACTGTCAGCTGATTATTTCATACAGGTCTCTTTTATTCAGCCAAGCCTGCTGGCGGGGGAGACTGACGGTGTGGCAATGATGAGTCAGTTCAATCCTCACGGGATTTTTATTATACTTGAGGAGTTGGGCTTCGTAACTATGGCAATATCGTTTCTCTTCCTGGCACCTGCATTTGGAGGACCGACCCGGTTGGAGAAAAGCCTGAGGCTAACATTCATAATCAGCTTTTGCCTGACGTTGGCTGCCTTTGTTGCGATTTCGGCTGTTCACGGCATTATGAGGGAGTACCGTTTCGAAGTTGCCGTCATATCAATCACCTGGTTAGAGCTGATAATTGTCTCGGTTCTTCTTGCGAGATATTTTCGCAGACGCAGTAACTGAATCCCAAACCTTATTTGCTTTTCCTGCTAATTCCAAGGATCAGTACAGGCTTTTCGAGATATTGACCGGGAGCTTCAATGTCATGTATTTTTCTTACGATATCCATTCCTTTTATGACTTTCCCGAAGGCTGCAAATCCCTGTCCGTCTGGGTTTCTCCTGCCGCCATAATCGAGGTCTGGCTGGTCGCCCACGCAGATAAAGTACTCTGAGGTAGCAGTACCCGGCGTCCATCGTGCCATTGAGATTACCCCGTCACGGTGGCGTATTCCCGTTGCCTCAGTTGTCTCATGGGGTATGGGGGGAAATCCTCCGGTCTCTTCGTCCTCATACCGGCCGCCCTGGATGACTCCGATAAACACCGAATCCTTCGGTTGATTATCGGGCCGCACAACCCTGTAGAAACAGGTACTGTCAAAGAGTCCGGCATCAATATACCTGAGGAAATTGGCTGACGTTACCGGGGCTCTGACCAGGTCTATCCTGACTTGGATTTCACCCAATTCGGTCCTGATAATAATTTTTTCCTTTCCGGCTCCCGGCTGACCGTAAAGTGATGGCAACACCAGCAGAAGCATTAAAGTAAGGAAGTGTTTTGCAATCATTTCATGTCGTTGTATAAGTGTCCGGGCACTAAGCAGTTGGTGTTGCCAGTCAACCCCTGCGAATTCACAGTATGTATACGGTTTTTATTTTCCGCCTATCAGCTGGAACAGCAGGTATGAGACGCCCAATGTAAAGAATATATTGAATGTCTGCGCAATCAGGAAGCTGTAGAAGGGCTTTTTGCTCTCCATATGCCTGAAGTCAGCGAAGCGGGTCTCAAGGCCTATGCTTATAAATGCCAGGTTGAACCAGAATGCGCTGAATGATTTTATGACCTTTCCGGACGATTGTGCTGTTTCCGGGTTCAGAATGAAGGAGAACATCAGTGAGGCAAGGATGAATCCCAGTACGAATTTGGGGAATCGGTCCCAGATGATCCTTGCAGGGACATGCTGACCCTTTTCTCCTGCGGTACGGTTTCTGTATGCCCAGAAGATTGAAATGGCAAATGCAGCGAGGCCAAGGAGGACATTTTGGGAAAACTTGACAATTGTAGCGTACTGGAGTCCGGTCTCACCGGCGATTGTGCCGGCAGCAACCACGGCCCCGGTAGTATCTATGGTACCACCGAGCCATGCTCCGGTGACTACATCGGAGAGACCCATCCATTTTGCTATTATTGGCAGGAAGATCATCATCGGGATGGCGATGAGAAGTACCAGGGAAATTATGAACGAGAGTTTTTTCTTGTCTCCGTTGATGGCTCCTGCAGTGGCGATAGCTGCTGAGACACCGCAGATTGATACGGCGCTGGCCAGCATGGTTGAGAATTCGTCATCAACCTTCATCTTTTTTGAGAGCCAGAAGGCGAAGTACCACACTACGGTAACCACGATAACTGCCTGTATGAGCCCGAACGAACCTGCCTTCATGATATCCTTGAAAAGAATGGTGGCTCCCAGAAGCACCAGTCCGATCTTTACGTATAGTTCCGTCTGCACCCCCGACCGGAGCCAGACTGGCAGCTTGAAAACATTTCCGATTATCAGACCGAGAAGCAGCGAAAACAGTACGGTCTCCAGACCCATGTTCTTGAACCCGGCGTATGACGAAATGAACTGTGCCAGGATGGCAAGAAGAAATAGCGAGAGAAATCCTGTCAGGTATTTCTTTAACGTTTCACCGCTGAACAGCATTCCAATTACCGCTATCAGTCCGAAGATCACGAAGGTGTAAAGAGCTGAAGTCCACAGTGAAGAGGCTCCCAGCATGCCCGAAAAATCATGGTCACCGTCCCACCCGGCCTTGCCTCCGAATGAGGGAGTAGCTATAGCATAGCCTGTTAACACAACAAAAATAATAAGTACAAAACCAGTTACCACTGACGCCCAGTCCTGACCGATGTTAAACTTGCCAGAGAAAGGTAGGTTGTTGTTTTTAGTCATACCTTGAATTGTTTTTTCCCTTGTGCTTAGGTCTTATTAAAGCATTTATTCTACAACGGATGCAAATATGAGGACAATTCAGGACTGAAAACTAAGCATAAAATGGTATTCTTTAGTCAGAGATGAGGCCAGAGCTCAGGCAATAAACATATCAATGAGGTTCACATGAATTCCCGGAATTAAACTGATATGGATCAGAAATTATAAAAAAACCGGTACCGGCTGACTCATCAGCCCGGTACCGGCCTACTCTTAAGAGAGAGGGAAGATCTCTAGATCTCTCCCACGCGTCTGAAGTATTTCGACTGCGCCTTGGGCACTATCTCACCGTTGAAGCGCTTGACGGCTCCCTTGGTTGGAGTGATGATTACATCTGCCAGGTTGCCGGCGGTTTTCTTAAGCGAGATCTCAACCTTGGCATTTATAAGGAGACCTTTTGCCTGGCATGAAATCCTTACGTTACCCTTTTTGTCGGTTGTCTGGTTATAATCAGATATTGTCAGTTTGTTCGTATTGTTGTTATCAGCAATGATTGCGCCCTGAAGAATGATGTGGTCCTTTTCGAAAGCCAGAAAGTTGGCGTTGTCAGTGTTGTCCGAGAATATTCCCTCGGTCTGATAGGTACCAACAATAATTACAAAATCTTTTGACTCGATTGTCTCAAGGGCTTTTTCGAAAGCTGCGAGCGCTGCCGCTTCCCTCTCCGCTTTTTTGTCCTGTCCGGTCACGGTAAAAAGGGCTGCACTGATAAAACAGATTGACAGTAATAATTTTTTCATGATGGGTTGAAGTTTAAATTCTTAAGCAAAATTATAATTTATCGGATACAATAAGCGTGCCCGGATTATAACTGACTAAATTTATGCCGTTAACAGGGTCCGGAAGCGCGATGGCTTCCGAATATCAAAAAGATTGCACATGAAATTCACGGGAAAAGTTGTGATAGTCACCGGAGCTGGCCGGGGAATAGGACGTTGTACGGCAGTTACCTATGCTTCTGAAGGGGCAAAGGTAGTGGCTGCCGAGCGTGACGAGGAAGCGGGAGCGGAAACTGCCAGGCTGATTTCGGAAAGCGGGGGTGAAGCCTGTTTCATAAAGACAGATGTGAGCATCCCGGAGGAGGTTACCGCCATGGTCAGCAGGGCTGCCGGTATTTACGGACGTATTGACATAGTGGTTAACAATGCAGGATTCGGCATATGGAAGTCGCCTCTCGATCTGGCATTGGAAGAGTGGGATGCGGTGATCAGTACCAACCTGAGGGGAGTATTTCTCTGTGCCCGGGAGGCGGCCCGCTTCATGAAGGAGAACGGCGGCGGGTCAGTAATAAACATTGCCTCCACCCGTGCGTTCATGTCTGAACCCGGATCGGAGGCTTATGCTGCCTCCAAGGGAGGTGTTTTGGCGCTGACACATGCCATGGCCGCCTCCCTGGCACAATACGGAATCAGGGTCAACTGCATCAGCCCGGGATGGATAGAGACGGGTGATTACGGTGCACTGCGCACGGAGGACCACAGTCAGCATCTTTCGGGCAGAGTGGGACGGCCGGAGGATATCGCCCGGGCATGCCTCTTTCTCAGCAGCGACGGCAATGAATTCATCAACGGAGAGAACATCATAATTGACGGTGGCATGACCCGGAAGATGATTTATTTACCATAACTGCAAAAACTTATCTCCGTCAAAGTCGGGGGTGACGATTCTTTTTCTACTTTTGCAGCCCAAAGAAAGAAGCATACGGAAGATATCAGAAATATTGCCGTTATAGCGCACGTCGACCACGGCAAGACTACGCTTGTAGACCGCATCCTGTTTCAGGTAAAACTGTTTCGTGACAATCAGGTCATGGGTGACCTGATCCTTGACAGCAACGATCTGGAGAGGGAAAGGGGAATTACCATCCTCTCGAAGAATGTATCGGTCAGGTACAAAAATGTCAAGATAAACATTATTGATACGCCGGGCCACGCCGATTTCGGTGGTGAGGTTGAGCGCGTCCTGAATATGGCCGAGGGAGTACTCCTCATTGTTGACGCCTTCGAGGGGCCTATGCCCCAGACCCGGTTCGTGCTGCAGAAGGCACTCGAGCTCGGGCTCAAGCCCATAGTGGTTGTAAACAAAGTAGACAAGCCCAACTGCAAGCCGGAAGAGACACAGGAGAGTGTCTTCGACCTGATGCACAGCCTTAGTGCCACCGAGGATCAGCTCGATTTCCCGACTGTTTTCGGTTCCTCCAAGCAGGGCTGGATGGGTCCTGACTGGAACGCACCGACCACGGATGTAAGTTATCTTCTCGACACAATCATACAGCATATCCCGCCTGCCAGGGTTGCAGAGGGTACGCTTCAGATGAGGATCTCATCACTTGATTACTCATCCTACCAGGGCCGCATAGCCGTGGGAAAGATAAGCAGAGGTACCCTCGTCCCGGGCAGCCTGGTGGCACTGATCAAGCGCGACGGATCCGTAACCCGAAACACGGTAAAGGAGGTTTATCTCTTCGAAGGCCTCGGCAAGGAGAAAACAAAGAAGCTGGTACATGCCGGTGAGATCTGCGCAATTTTCGGTATGGAGGACTTCGATATCGGTGATACGATCGCTGATGCTGAGAATCCCGAGGCGCTTCCCTGGTTCAGGGTTGACGAGCCAACAATGAGCATGCTGTTTACATCCAATACATCACCCTTCTTCGGCCGGGAAGGTACTCTTGTTACCTCGCGGCAGCTGAGGGAGAGGCTCTTCCGTGAGACCGAGAAGAACCTGGCGATGAGGGTTGAGGAGACAGACTCTGCTGATACTTTCATGGTATACGGACGTGGCATTCTTCACCTCTCCATCCTGATAGAGACAATGCGTCGTGAGGGCTTCGAGCTTCAGGTGGGTCAGCCAAGGGTACTTATCAAGGAGATCGACGGCGTCAGGCATGAGCCGATAGAGGCGCTGACGGTGCAGGTACCCGACGAGTTTGCCGGGAAGGTCATTGACCAGGTGACCCAGCGTAAAGGAGAGATTGTCCATATTGAGGTCAGAAATGACCGTGCGCATATTGACTTCCGCATTCCCTCACGGGGAATTATCGGACTGAGGAATCAGGTCCTGACCGTGACGGAAGGCGAGGCAATAATGGCACACCGCTTCGATGCCTTTGAACCCTGGAAAGGAGAGATGGCAATCAGAAGAAACGGGTCGCTTATTGCCATGGATACAGGTACCGCGGTAGCCTATGCCATTGACAAGCTGCAGGACAGAGGCCGGTTCTTCATCTTTCCGGGTGAAGAGGTTTATATGGGACAGGTGATAGGTGAAAATACCCGCATGGACGATATAGTTGTGAATGTCACAAAGACAAAGAAGCTTACCAACATGAGGGCATCCGGATCGGACGACAAGGCTCTGCTAACGCCTCCGGTACGCTTCTCCCTGGAAGAGGCGATGGAATACATCGCATCAGACGAATACATTGAAATCACTCCCAAATCGATGCGCCTCAGGAAAGTCATGCTTGACGAAAACGACCGCAAGAGGGCGAAGATGAAGTCGATGACAACTGAGTAAAAATAAAAAACCGGCAGATTTCCCCGCCGGTTTTTTCTCAGCCTTTCACACCTGATTATTTGCGACCTGCACCGGTACCCTTAACTGTAGCCGGACGGTTGGTCCTTACGCTCTTGGCTGCACCCTTGTTCTTTGTGGCAGTCTTGGCCTGCTTCATCGATTTCTGGGCTTCACCCTTCATCTTTGCCTGCTCCCTGACCATCTCACCCTTGCCTTCGCCTGTCTGAGCCTGTTTTGCGGTCTCGCTGACGACTGCTCCGTGATTCTGTGTCCTTGTCTGGGTCTGGGTCATGATCGGATCACCACTCTGAGCCTGCTCCTTAACCTGTTCCTTTTTCTGGTCCCTGGTCCTGGTCTGTGTCTGTGTCATGATCGGATCACCGCTCTGTACCTGCTCCTGAACCTGCTTCTGCTGCCTGGCTTCAATCCTGAGCTGCTTCTTTGTCTTGGTCTGAGTCTGGATTGGTTCAGTAGACTGAGCCATAACGCCGGCACTTATCAGAAGTGCTATTGCGCCGAAGAGAATTTCCTTTTTCATTTTTGTTCTGTTTTTAGTTAATAAATCAGATAACAGGTCAAAAATAAGTCCGTGAAAATGAAGCTATAATGAATTTACGGGGAAAAAGAAAAAAAATTGTGTCCCTTTGCCCGGTTCTGACAGGACTCTGACGGCAATGTTGTGAAAATCGGCTATGGATTTCGTAATGGCGAGTCCGATTCCTGTACTGTTGCGTGCAGGATCGGGTCTGTTACTGAAGCGTGTAAAGAGCCGGTTGAGCTGTTCTGCTGACATGCCCTCACCCGTGTCGGACACTGAAACGACGAAACGGTCTTCGCCCGGTTTGCCGTTAATATCTATTTTGCCTCCCTTAGGTGTGTGCTGGACGGCATTGTTAACAACATTGTATATCATTGAAAAGAGGAGTGATCTGTTGGCATTGCCTACAGTGTGGCTGCAATCACAGGTGAGGGTGACCTCCACCTCACCGTCCTCGGCAATGGGGGTCAGCTCTTCCGTCACCTCCCTGATCAGCATGCAGAGATCCACATTCTCTTCCTTTAAGTACTGGCGGCTCTCGATACGTGCTATCATAAGCATCGAGTTAACCAGCGCCTTCAACCTGTGGAGGGTGCGGAGAGACTCCTCTATTCCTGCTTCGGTGGCCGGATCAAGATCTTCGCGGAGCAGCATGTTCTCCAGTTTGCTTCGGAGGACCGACACAGGGGTCATCAGCTCATGCGAAATATTAACCGTGATCTCCTGCTCCTTGCGGAAGAGTTCTCTGATCCTTTTCATCATCTCTCTCAGGGTGCGGTCAAGCCTGATGAAGTCCTCGGTGGTTGTTACGAGCGGTTCTGCTGTATCAAAGGAGGGGGAGTCGGCTGAAGCGCCCCCCAGTCTGCCGGTAATTATCCTTAGCGGTTTAAGTATCCGCACAGTGTAGCTGAGATCCGAGATGAGAGTCACCGCAATGAAGATTGCAAGAAAGATCAGGATAACACTTCGGATGTTCCTGGCCGCGTAGGTGATGCTTGCAAGGCTCTTGCCAATCTCAAGCAGATATGATTCGCCGTCGATCCTGAGTGAGTAGTGTAGTACCCTGTAGTCAATCGTCTCCTCATCTATGATCCTTTTTGCAAGGTCGATGAAGTTCCAGTCGTCGCCGGCGGTGGTTCTTTCAAGACTTATGTATTCATCCTTAAGAATATTATAGCTGCCGAAACCGGCTGTAGTGTCGGAGGCGATGAAGGGGCCTGTCCCAAACTCCGAGATGAGACTGATGACCTCTTCCCTTTTCTTGATCAGTTCATTGTCTGTCTGACGGATGTTGATCCGTTCGATGATCAGGGGCAGGAAGCCGATAAAAAGTGCGGAGAAAACCAGTTTGGAGAGCAGGTTGAAGAGAGCGAGTTTTGTCTGGAGTTTCATCATGCCCCTGTAGTCTTTAACTGCCAGCGCTGACCCTGTAGCCGACGCCTCTTACAGTCTCCAGCCATGGTGTCGGGGCATGGGCATTCAGTTTTTTGCGAATATTCTTTATGTGAACGTCAATGAAGTTGCTGTCATACTGGTCATCAAGGGTATTGCCCCAGATATGTTCATAGAGCTGGTGCCTGGCGAGGACTTTGTTACCGTTGATCACAAGGTAATAGAGCAGGTCAAATTCCTTTTTTGTGATCTCAACCTCAACGGTGCCGTGAATCAGTTTTCGTGCTGCGGTATTCATTACAAACTCTCCCAGCACAACGTCCGGGGATGCGATACGGAATTTCCTGCGCGCAACGGCCATAATACGCGCGTGCAGCTCTGCCAGGGCAAAAGGTTTCGGAATGTAATCGTCGGCACCCAGGTCCAGTCCTTTTACCCTGTCTTCCACAGCACCCCGTGCTGTAATGATTATGAAGGAGACATCGGCATTGAGGTTCTTCGCCTCTTTGATCAGGTCAAGGCCGTTGTAATCGGGCAGCCCGAGATCAAGCAGGATGAAGTCGTAAAGGTTCACTGCAATCTTTTCTGACGCATCCCTGCCTGTGTGTGCCATGTCACAGAGAAAATTTTCCCTTTTAAGAAAGAGGGCGATCTCAGTCGCAAGGCTTTTTTCGTCTTCTACTATCAGGACGTTCATAAGTCAAAGTTAAAAAATCCTGAAGAAGATGCTTGCCATTAAAAGGAAACCTTTGGTTCCTGATGAGCCAGCTTCAGAGTAGAGTGGAATCACATAACCCGGCTCTATCTCCAGGGTAAAAAAATCATAGCTGAAGGCTACCGGAACTCCGAAATCGATCTCCATCAGCCCGAACGATTCATTGTAGACAGTGCCAGGGGTTGTGCTCTGGCTGTACTTTCTCCATGGCCTGTATCCAGGAGAGACAGAAGTTTCGGTTCCCCCGCCGGTGGTCTCAATGGTTACCATTTTGCCAAAGAGGATATTTACATATGGATCAAACGAGAAGAATGCTTTTTCGCGGGCAAACGAAGGAGTTTCAAAATACCTCGAATGCCTGGTCTGGAGGTAGAACTGGCTCCCTCCGGCAAAAAGGCCTCCGACCGACACCTTTGAATAGAGTATCCTCCAGTCAAGACCCAGGGTTGCGTCGGCATATGAGAAGTTGCTGAAGAGTGTATCCCTGAGCGAAGCCGCCACATTGTAGCGTGAAATCCCCGTGCTGATATCGAACCATGAATTGAATGCGTGGCTGAAACTTAGTCCGAGACTGTAAAAGGCGGTGAAAGGTTTGAAATTGCCAATTGTGTAACCGGTGGCGGTGAGATAGAGTTTATCCCTGAACCCGTAAGAAGCCGATGCATAACCGAACCCGTTGTCCTGCGACATGGTGGTACCGAGGTAAAGCATATTGCTGCCGTAACCGGTACCTGTGTAAAGGGAATGTGCCTTGCCCGGGGCTGTAATTGATGTTGTATCGGAAGAGGATCCGGAACCTGTTGCAGACTGTGCAGTTAAGCTTAGCAGTGTTGTCTGCAGTATCAAAATGCACCCTGCTGTACAGGAACGAATGATAAACCTTTCCATAGTGTCCGAATTTGCTGAGTGTTATCTTTTACCGGGGCCTCTTGCGCCACCAGGTCTTCCTGCACCCTTGGGAATCCTTGATCCGGAAGGCCGTTCAACGGACGCCGGACGGGCTCCCCGGGCCTTGCTCCAGTCAGGCCTTGCGCCCTGGATCTTTTTAACACCGGCGGCGTTTGACCCCTGTGCCTGTGCACCGGACGGCCGGTTACTGTGAGCCTGTGACTCCTTGCCAGCCTGATTCTGTGCCTGGTTTGCGGTCTGATTCCCCTGTGTGGCCTGGTTCTGGGTCTGGCTACGGTTCTGCTCAGCCGTCTGGCCTTCACCGCGGACCTGCTCCTGTTGCTGTTCCCTCTGCTGCAGCCTTACCTTTGCTGTATCCACCCCTACCGTATTCTGCTGTGCAACAGCCAGTCCTGATGAGATCAACACCATGAAAGCCATCGTCAGAATATTCTTTGTAATTTGCATGGTCAATCTTTTTTTACTTATCGTAATGTCCATTTTTGCAAGGCCAACTAACCTGATTTGCAATTTATTGAACTGATACACAGCAAAATTATGCAATCAAAAATGAAGAATGGATGAAAGAATGAAATTTTCTTAAAAAAAACTAGAAGTGTACATAGTACATTTAAAATATTGTTTAACTTGCATACTTGTAAAGAGGCGATAAACCCTTTGCTGAGACCGGAAGGAGTAGAATTGCTGAGGAAAGGCGACAGCGGCGGGCAGGATAAATTCAGAAAAGCATACCTTATTATTTATAACTTAACCTAACAACGAAAAAATCATGTTACTACTTGACTGGATCGTACTGGGGGCTTTTGTCCTCGCGTTGGTGGCGTTTATCGTGGTTGCTATGCGCACGAAGGACAAGACATCGACAGACTACTTTCTTGCCGGACGTGACGCCACATGGATTGCCATAGGTGCGTCAATCTTTGCATCCAATATCGGATCGGAGCACCTGGTAGGCCTCGCCGGTGCAGGAGCTTCCTCGGGTATGGCAATGGCCCACTGGGAGATGCATGGCTGGCTTATACTTCTTCTTGGCTGGCTCTTTGTGCCCTTTTATGCCCGCAGCGGCGTCTTCACAATGCCTGAGTTTCTGGAGAGGAGATATAATAAGGAGTCGAGATCGGTTTTGTCGATCATTTCTCTTGTCAGTTATGTCCTTACCAAGGTAGCGGTCACGGTTTATGCCGGAGGTGTTGTATTCAAGGATGTTTTCGGGATAGAATCAATCTGGGGTATTGACTTCTTCTGGATCAGCGCAATCGGCCTTGTTGTAATCACAGGTATTTACACCACCCTCGGTGGGATGAAGGCTATTCTCTGGACTTCCGTATTACAGGCTCCGGTGTTGCTTGCGGGATCTATAGCCGTTTTGATTGCCGGTCTTATAAAGGTTGGCGGATGGGATGAGCTCATGCATATCTGCCGTGCTGTTCCCGTTAACGAATACGGTGATACAATGACTCAGCTCATACGTTCACCAAAGGATGCCCAGTTCCCCTGGACAGGTGTTCTTCTTGGATCTGCAATAATAGGATTCTGGTACTGGTGTACTGACCAGTATATAGTTCAGCGTGTTCTTTCGGGCCGTGATCAGACACAGGCCCGCCGGGGTGCGATCTTCGGAGGTGCCCTTAAGCTGACCCCTGTTTTCATATTCCTTATTCCGGGCATGATAGCATACGCACTCAATCAGCAGGGCGTCATCACACTGGCAAGTTCGGACTCAGCTTTCTCAACTCTTGTCAAGGAGCTTCTGCCGATGGGATTCAAGGGGCTTGTAGTGGGCGGTATTCTGGCCGCTCTCATGAGTTCGCTTGCATCACTGTTCAATTCATCTGCAACGCTCTTTACAATTGACTTTTATCAGAAGTACAGGCCGAATGCACCTGAAGCGCAGCTTGTAAAGGTTGGAAGAATAGCCACGGTAGTGGTGGTTATTCTTGGCATACTCTGGATACCTGTCATGAAGGGTATCGGAAAAGTGCTCTATGCCTACCTGCAGGATGTTCAGTCACTGCTTGCTCCGGGGATTGCAGCAGCATTCCTTCTCGGTATTCTCTCGAAGAGGACGACGCCTGCTGCCGGTCTTACCGGTCTGCTTACCGGTTTCATAATCGGCATGCTTCGCCTTGGATTTACAATCTTCAAGGGCTCGCTTGATCCTGA
Organism: Bacteroidales bacterium; assembly: GCA_034002785.1. Taxonomy (GTDB): domain Bacteria; phylum Bacteroidota; class Bacteroidia; order Bacteroidales; family VadinHA17; genus SR-FBR-E99. Next base: position 21,804 of record JAVEZX010000007.1, on the reverse strand, counting down.
CGGCACCATCTACCAGGTCTTTGTCAGCACCAACTGGCTGCATTATGAGATCATCAATTTCGCCATAGTTATAGTAACGATGATAGTTGTAAGTTATCTCACCCCGAAGATGGATGAAAGTAAGATTATAGGGCTAACCCTTGGCTCTGCCACTCCGGAACAGAAGGCTCTGACCCGTGCCAGCTGGAACAAATGGGATGTGATATCGTCAGCAGCGATAATAGCTGTCATAATAGTATTCTACGCCTATTTCTGGAATTAACAGGTTTTATTTATTTGATATTTTATACGAAATGAAAAAGGAAAACATTGAACTCTGGTTCATCACCGGAAGTCAGCATCTTTACGGAGAGGAAACACTAAAGCAGGTTGCCGCCGATTCAAAGGCTATTGCAGCAGCTCTTGACAAGTCGGATTTGATCCCGGTCAAGGTAGTGTTCAAGCCGGTTCTTACCACTGCAGATGCAATTACAACACTTTGCAGGGAGGCAAGCAACACCCCGGCCTGCGCCGGGCTGATAGCCTGGATGCATACCTTCTCTCCGGCCAAGATGTGGATATCGGGTCTGAAGAGGCTCAGCAAGCCGCTGTTGCATTTCCATACGCAGTTTAACCGTGATATTCCATGGAATGAGATTGATATGGATTTCATGAACCTGAATCAGTCAGCCCACGGGGACCGTGAGTTCGGTTACATATGCTCGCGTCTCAGGATGGAGCGCAAGGTTGTTGTCGGTCACTGGCAGGACAAGGAGGTCCTTCGTTCAATCGGAGTATGGGCACGCGCTGCCATGGGGGTACAGGAAGGGCTTAATCTCAGGGTCGCACGTTTCGGTGACAACATGCGGGATGTTGCAGTCACGGAAGGCAACAAGGTATCATCACAGATCAGGCTCGATTATGAAGTTCAGGGTTACGGCATAGGAGACCTGGCTGACGCTGTCAGCAAGGTATCGGATAAGCAGATTTCAGCTCTCATCAAACAGTATGGCGATGACTACAAGGCTCCGGCAAAGGTACTGGCATCTGCTGCTGTAAAGGAAGCAGCACGTATTGAAGGCGGACTGAGATCATTCCTTGAAGAGGGCGGATTCAAAGCATTTACAACCAATTTCCAGGATCTTCACGGGCTGGTTCAGCTTCCCGGCCTGGCAGTACAGAGGCTCATGGCTGACGGCTACGGTTTCGGTGCTGAGGGCGACTGGAAGACAGCCGCGCTGGTGCGCATCATGAAGGTTATGGCTGAAGGTCTGAAGGGGGGTACCTCTTTCATGGAAGATTATACTTATCATCTTGATCCAAAGAATATGGCAATCCTCGGTGCACACATGCTTGAGGTTTGTCCCTCCATTGCTTCGGGCAAACCAGCACTGGAGGTGCATCCGCTGGGTATAGGTGGCAAGGATGACCCTGCAAGGCTTGTATTCAGGACCGGACTGGGTGAAGCCCTCGCAGCTTCGATGGTAGAGATGGGTGACCGCTTCAGGCTTATTGTCAATACGATGAAAGTGGTTGAGTGCCCGGCGATGCCGAAGCTTCCCGTGGCAAGCGTACTCTGGAAGCCCTATCCTGAGCTCAAGACTGCAGCCACTGCATGGATATATGCGGGTGGTGCACACCACACAAGCTTCAGCCAGGCGCTTACAGCCGAACATATGGCTGATTTCGCAGAGATGACGGGAACGGAATATGTGTTGATTGATGAAAACTGTGAAATCGGACAATTCAGGAAGGAGCTGAGGTGGAATGACCTGTACTACACACTGAATAAGGGTCTATGACACATATCTATTCAAAGTACCCGAAGCATTATCTTGCAGTTGACTGTATCATCTTCGGGTATGACATTGCCGAGAAGGAGCTCAAGCTTCTCCTTATCAAGAGGAGCTTTGAGCCGGCCCTCGGTCAGTGGTCACTTGCCGGGGGCTTCGTTCAGGAGAACGAAAGCCTCGACGATGCTGCCTGCCGCGTGCTCTGCACACTGACAGGACTGTCGGATCTATATATGGAACAACTCTATACCTACGGCGAGGTAAACCGTGATCCGGGTGCAAGGGTTATCTCCACAGCCTATTTCGCCCTCATCGGGATTCACGAACTCGATCCTGAGATCCGGAGGCGTAACGGAGCACACTGGCGCTCCATATCAAACCTGCCTGACCTGATCTTTGACCACCGGGTCATGGTAGAGAAGGCGCTTCAGGAACTGGTTGCAAAGGTGAAAGTCTACCCGGTGGGGTTTGAACTCCTGCCGGAGAAGTTCACCCTGGTACAGTTGCAGAATCTCTATGAGGCCATATACCTCAGGCAGGTTGATAAGCGCAACTTCAGGAAGAAGATCCTTTCGATGGAGCTTCTTGACAAGCAGGATGAGAAGGAGAGGGAGACCTCGAAGAAGGGCGCATGGTACTACAGGTTTAACATCGAGAAATACAAGGAGCTCGCCAGGAATGGATTTTTCTTTAACCTCTCTGTCAACTGAGGCAGCAATCCGGACCGGGGAAAATAAATTCAAACAGATATTATCATGCTTGAGCAGTTAAAGGAAGATGTATTCAAAGCCAACCTCGAACTTGTCAGGCATGGCCTTATAATCATGACCTGGGGTAATGTGAGCGGCATTGACAGGGCTTCGGGTCTGATGGTAATCAAGCCTTCGGGTGTGGCATATGAGGAGATGACGGCCGGTGACATGGTCGTAACTGATCTTGAGGGGCATGTGGTTGAAGGGACCCTCAATCCCTCCACTGATGCACCTACGCACCGGGCTCTCTATAAGGCATTCCCGATGATCGGAGGGGTGGTTCACACCCACTCCACCCATGCCACGGCATGGGCACAGGCCTGCAGACCGATACCCTGCCTGGGAACTACTCATGCGGATCATTTCTACGGTCCGGTACCTGTGACCAGGAAGCTTACCGCGGCTGAGACGGATAATGATTATGAATACAACACCGGGCTTGTGATTGCGGAGGCTCTGGATGGGATGGATCCCTTATCAATGCCTGCAGTACTCGTTGCCTCGCACGGCCCTTTTGTCTGGGGTAAAACACCATCCGGTGCCGTTCACAACGCAGTGGTACTGGAAGAGGTTGCGCGAATGGCGCTTCTGTCAGCCAGCCTTGCTGAGACAAAGTCGATCGACAGTAACCTGCTCGATAAACATTACCTGCGCAAACACGGAAACAACGCCTATTACGGTCAGAAGAAAAAATAAATAACAGAGAAAAATGCATAAATATACTATTGGAGTTGACTTTGGAACCCTGTCAGGGAGAGCAGTTCTGGTGGACACAACCACCGGTGAAGAAGTGGCGGTTGCTGTCCATGAATATTCGCACGGAGTAATGGACGAGAAGCTTCCTGACGGGACTTCGCTCGGAGTTGACTGGGCACTGCAGCACCCTCAGGATTACCTGGATGTATTCAGTGTCACAATTCCGCAGGTCATGAAGATGGCAATGGTGACGCCCGACCAGGTCGCAGGGGTAGGGATAGACTTTACGGCCTGTACCGTGCTGCCCGTTAAAGCAGACGGCACTCCACTCTGTTTCATGGATGAGTACAGGAACCGGCCCAACGCCTGGATAAAACTATGGAAGCATCATGCTGCCCAGGAGGAGGCCAACAGACTCAACGCCATCGCAGAGGATCGCGGGGAGAAGTTTCTTAAGCGATACGGCGGAAAAATATCCTCGGAATGGATGATACCGAAAATATGGCAGACTGTCAATGAGGATCCGGAAGTGTATGACGCAGCCGACCGTTTTATCGAGGCAGCCGACTGGGTGGTCTGGCAGCTGACGGGCATTGAGACACGCAACACCTGCACGGCAGGATACAAGGCTATCTGGCACAAGCATGAAGGCTATCCTTCAAATGAATTCTTCGGAGCACTCCATCCCAAAATGGAAAAGCTTGTTGACGAAAAGCTTTCGAGAAAACTGCTTCCTGTCGGCTCGAAGGCCGGGAACATTACTGCTGCAGCGGCAAGGCTGACCGGCTTAAGGGAAGGTACTGCGGTGGCAGTTGCAAATGTTGACGCTCATGTCTCCATTCCTGCAGTGGGAATCACAACTGCCGGCAAGATGCTGGCAATCATTGGTACCTCCACCTGTCATATGCTACTGGGTGATATCGAAAAGGAAGTACCTGGCATGTGCGGTGTCGTCGAAGACGGAATTATTGAAGGCTTCTTTGGTTACGAAGCCGGACAGAGCTGCGTTGGCGATCATTTTCAGTGGTTCGTTGAGAACTGCACCCCTGCTGAGTACAAGGCCGAGGCCGATGCCGCCGGCATAGACCTTCACACCCTTCTGACTGAGAAGGCCGCGAGACTGAAGCCGGGAGAGAGCGGACTTGTGGCCCTCGACTGGTGGAACGGAAACAGGTCGGTACTTGTCGATGTAGACCTGACAGGAATGATTGCAGGTATGACCCTCGTTACAAAACCTGAGGAGATATACCGTGCGCTGATAGAGGCAACAGCCTTCGGCACGAGGATGATCATCGAAACCTTCGAGGAAAACGGTGTGCCAGTCAGGGAGTTCTACGCTGCCGGAGGTATCGCCGAGAAGAATCCCTTCGTCATGCAGATCTACGCTGATGTAATCAACAGGGAGGTAAGGATATCAGGTTCACCCCAGGCCCCGGCACTCGGCTCTGCAATGTTCGGTGCCCTGGCAGCAGGAAAGGCCAATGGTGGCTTTGACTCCATCAGGGAGGCAGCTGCCGTGATGGCCAAGGTCAAGGACCGCACCTACAAGCCTGTGGCGGAGAATGCGGCTGTATATGACAGGCTGTTCGCTGAGTACCGGTTACTGCATGACTACTTTGGCCGCGGTGCCAATGACGTCATGAAGAGACTCAAAACAATCAGGAAAGAGGTAAAAGGCTGATGAAGTCCGTTAACAGGATAACCCCTGCAGCGATGCTGCCGGCATTGTTTGTCTGCGCCCTGACATTGATAATATCATCATGCGGTGGCGGCACAACCCTGCCGGGAAAGGAACAGCCGGGCTGGCTTGAGGCACCGGCTTTGCAGGCCGTATCTGTGAATGACAGCTTCTGGAAGCCGCTTATCGAAAGGAACAGGACCGTCACCATTCCATATGTCTTCGGAAAGTGCGAGGAGACAGGCCGGATAGATAACTTCGCCATAGCCGGCGGGCTGAAGAAGGGAAAGCACACCGGGGAGCGTTACAATGACTCAGATGTGTTCAAGATCATCGAAGGGGCATGCTGGTCACTGCTTGAGACGCCGGACCCTGAGCTCCGTCATTACGTTGACAGCCTGGTAATGCTTATTGCCGCAGCCCAGGAGGATGACGGATACCTCTACACCACCCGTACGATTGATCCGGTGAACATGGCACCGGGAGCAGGCAGGGAGAGATGGATTGATGAGCGTGTCAGCCATGAGCTCTACAATGTGGGGCATATGTATGAAGCTGCCGTTGCGCACTATCTTGCCACCGGGTCAAACAGATTTCTGAACGTGGCACTACGGAACGCGGAGCTGATCGCCGCTGAGTTCGGCTGGGGCCTTCGCGAGATAGCTCCGGGGCACCAGGAGATAGAGATCGGCCTTATTAGGCTCTACGAGCTGACAGGCAACAGCCAGTGGATGGAGCTGGCTCGTTTCTTCATTGATGTAAGGGGGAAGCAGGAGGAGTATCTCAGGCACCCGGCCGGTTCACGCTTTGAGGTTTACAATGACTCTCTCTACCTGCAGATGCACCTGCCGGTGCTGGAGCAGAAGGAGGCCGTGGGACATGCCGTCAGAGGGGCATACATGTATACCGCCATGGCAGATCTCTCCAAAGTCACCGGAGAGAACAGCTACCTTGAGGCATCGAAAGCAATATGGGATGACGTTGCCGGACGGAAGATATATATCACGGGCGGCATAGGCTCGAAGGAGCACGGTGAAGCCTTCGGGGAGCCGTACGAGCTGCCCAATATGACCGCCTATACAGAAACCTGCGCCTCTGTCGCCAATGCTTTCTGGAACCACAGACTCTACCTCGCCACAGGCGACGCAAAATATCTCGACGTGCTTGAACGAACCCTCTACAACGGGCTGATCTCGGGCATCGGGCAGGACGGATGCAGCTTCTACTATCCCAATCCCCTTGAATCAGACGGGAGCTTTGAGCGCGCAGGGTGGTTCGACTGCTCATGCTGCCCCGGCAACGTGGCGCGCTTCATGCCTGCCATGAAACAGTATATCTGGTCAGAGACAGTCGCAGGGATAAACCTGAACCTGTTCATCGGCTCGACGGCGAAGCTCAGGACACCTGCCGGTGAGGCTGAATTCAGCCTTGAGACTGATTACCCATGGGATGGTAATGTAAAGGTTACGGTCAACCCTGCCACAGAAGGCAGCAGCTTCGTCTTCGGAATCAGGATCCCGGCATGGACCGGCAGCGCTCCTTTTACCGGAAACCTTTACAGGTATGTCACTCCGGCATCCGGCAAAGTTGCAATACGGGTCAACGGCAAGAAGGTTAAGGCTCAGATTGTAAACGGATTTGCCCAGCTTGAACGGGATTGGAAGAGGGGTGACATAGTTGATATATCACTGCCAATGGAACCCCGGTTCATAAGGGCCCGCGATGAGGTGACGGCTGACAGCGGAAGGGTTGCAGTGGGTGTGGGACCGGTTGTCTATTGCCTGGAGGAGGCTGATAACGGCCCGGTGCGCGAGGTGACGGTTGATCCTTCAGTCAGGCCGCAGTTCTCATTCGAAAAGGGACTACTTGAAGGTGTAGGTACCCTGAAATTTGCAGTTACCGATCCTACGGGGACGGTAAAGGATGCAAAGGCAGTGCCTTATTACTCCTGGGCCAACAGGGGCAGGGGAGAGATGACAGTCTGGATTAAATCAAAACAATAAAAGAGCATGAAATTAACGGGAAGAATCACAATTCTGGCGGCTGCGGCAGTGATAGCCATGGCATCATCATGCACCGGCAGCAAAAAGGACGGCAACTATCCGATCAGGCCGGTGCCGTTTACTTCAGTCAAAATGACCGACAATTTCTGGGCACCACGCATACTCAAGAATCATGAGGTTACAATACCCATCGCCTTCGGTTACTGTGAATCCACGGGCCGCATAAAAAACTTCGAGATTGCCGGCGGTCTTGATACCGGGAATTTTCAGACGATATATCCGTTTGACGATTCAGATGTTACAAAGATAATTGAGGGGGCAAGCTACTCGCTGCAGACATATCCTGATCCTGAGCTGGAGGCATACCTGGACACCTTAATACATAAAATTGGTCTCGCGCAGGAAGATGACGGATATCTGTATACAAACCGTACAATAGCAGAAATGGGATACGGCAAGATACATGACTGGGCAGAAGGGAAGCGATGGGAAAAGACGAACATACTCAGCCATGAGCTCTATAACCTGGGGCACATGTACGAGGCAGCCGTTGCACACTACCAGGCAACCGGCAAGAGGGAACTGCTGGATATCTCCCTGAAGTCGGCCGACCTTGTTGACAAGGATTTCGGTTGGGATGCTTTCGTGAGCTACCCCGGGCACCAGGTGATAGAGATGGGACTGGTCAAGCTCTACAGGGAGACAGGAGATAAAAAGTACCTGGATCTTGCAAAATTCTTCCTGGATGCACGTGGCGCCCGCGAAGACGGTGAGGAGTACTCGCAAAGCCACAAGAAGGTTGTTGATCAGACAGAGGCTGTTGGCCACTCAGTAAGGGCAACCTACATGTATTCAGGCATGGCCGATGTGGCATCAATTCTTGGCGACGAGGCCTATGTAAATGCTATTACGAATATATGGGAGGACCTGGTATACAGGAAGATGTACATCACCGGCGGCATAGGGGCATCGGGCGGCAACGAAGGATTTTCAGAGCCGTATCACCTGCCCAACATGTCAGCCTACTGCGAGACATGTGCATCAATCGGCAACATATTCTTCAATCACAGGCTCTTCTCCATGCACGGGGAAGGAAAATACTTTGATGTTCTGGAGAAGACACTTTACAACGGCGCGCTGTCGGGGGTCAATCTGGCCGGCGACAGATTCTTCTATCCCAACCCACTGGAATCGAGTGGTCAGCATGAGCGCTCTGCATGGTTCGGTTGCGCCTGCTGCCCGTCGAATGTCTGCAGGTTTATTCCTGCAATCCCTGGATATATCTATTCTGTCACAGACAAAGATCTGTATGTCAATTTGTTTGCCTCAAACAATGCTGATATCACTTTCGGAAATCACAGGGTGAAGGTCACGCAGGAGACTAATTACCCGTGGGAAGGCAAGGTAAATATTGCTCTTGAGCCGGAGAAGGCAGGTAAATTTTCAGTTCATATACGTATTCCGGGCTGGGCACGTAACGAAGCTATTCCCGGCGGGCTCTACAATTTTGCAGGTCAGTCAGATGAGAACTTTATCATTGTCGTCAACGGTATAAACACAGAAGCTCAGATAGATAACGGTTATGCCGTAATTACCAGAAATTGGAAGGCCGGTGACAGGATTGAAATGGATCTGCCCATGCCGGTAAGGACAGTACTGGCTGACGAAAGGGTGAAGGATGATGAAGGCAAGTTTGCCGTTCAGAGAGGTCCGCTTATGTTCTGCGCCGAATGGCCAGACAATGCCGGTGGACATATCCTCGGGCTGGTTGTGGATGAAAACCCGGAGTTCAGCACTGAATTCAGGGGGGATATGCTCAACGGAACCCAGGTCATAAAGACCAGGGCCAGGGAGGCAGCCAGGAACCTCGACGGATCAATTTCGCTTGGCGAGTACGGTGAACTGACTCTGATCCCATACCATTTGTGGAATAACCGTGGGGCAGGGGAGATGAAGGTTTGGCTGCCTTTCAGGGAGACAAGCGCAAGGCCTACGCCGGCACCGACAGTTGCCTTCACAGCCAAGGTGACCGCCAGTACGCCCAACAGGGCTCTCTCAGCAATCAATGACCAGCTGGAGCCATCCAATTCAAATGACCATACATGGCCTTACTATCATTGGTGGCCCAAAAACAACGGTTGGGAGTGGGTCAGTTTCGGTTTTGCGAAACCAGAGAAGGTCTCCAGGGTTAAGGTTTACTGGTTTGATGACGGCCCCTTTGGCGGTTGCCGTATTCCTGACGAATGGACGGTTGAATACCTCAGCGGCGGGAACTGGAAGAAGGTTGCAACAGCCTCCCCTCTGACAGTTACAAAGGATGCATGGAACATCGCTGAGATAAGCCCTGTAACAACTGCAGGCATCAGGATTAACATCCGGCTGAACAGTGAGTTTTCATCCGGCATCCATGAGGTAATCATTGAGTGACAATTGGCCAGGGGATGATTTAAATCGTTTGCAGATATGTTTTAGAACATACATCCTGTATCGAAAAACGATTATCTTGCACAAGCTATGAAGAAGTGTAATTTTTACATTTAACGGGGAAACTTCCGGGCAGACAATCCATTTTCAATTTTCACGCCTTTAAGTAGTATACCATAAAGTGTAAAATGCACACTAAATCAAATAAATCAATTAATTACTAACCAGGTTTTTTAACGGAATGAACTATCCTTTATGAAAAGAGAATGCAATTCAAAACAGGTGATGTGTGCCCGCAAAGGAGCAGGCATTCATCTGATGAGATCGCTGATTTCACTGTTGGCGCTGTTCCTGGCCATCAATCTGCAGGCGCAGACCAGGCAGCTCAGCGGTGTGGTTAAGGATCCGGCCGGTGAAACGGTTCCGGGAGCAGCAATCAGGGTGCTGAACACCACGAAGGGTGCGGCCACTGATGTTGACGGACGTTTTGTCCTTACTCTCGCCCAGGGTGAGAATGTTATCCAGGTTTCATATGTAGGTATGAAGACCCAGGATGTGAATGTACAGGGCAGGTCAAGCGTGGAGGTTGTTCTCCAGTATGACATGCTTGGCATGGAAGAGATTGTTGTTGTTGGTTACGGTGTCCAGAAGAAGGGCGATGTGACCAGTTCTATCTCCAGTGTTAAGGCTGATGCTTTTGTCAAGGGTGCTGTAAAGGATGCCGCACAGCTTATTCAGGGCAAGGTGGCAGGTCTTACAATCTCGAACCCTTCGGGAGACCCGACCTCGAACGCGCAGATCATGCTTCGTGGTATCACAACACTTTCGGCAAGTACTGAACCTCTGATACTTATTGACGGTGTTCCCGGAAGTCTTTCCACGGTAGCTCCAGAGGACATTGAATCAATTGACGTCCTCAAGGACGGTTCTGCAGCAGCAATTTACGGTACCAGGGGCACCAACGGTGTTATAATCATCACCACCAAGGGTGTCGGTCAGGATATCAAGCCGACAATTGAATACAACGGTTACGCCACAGTGCAGACCATTGCCAGGCAGATGCCCTTCCTCAATGCTGAGCAGTACAGGGCTCATATGGCTGACGTTCCCGGCTTTGTGGATCTTGGAAGCTCCACTGACTGGGTTGATGAGATCACCCGCACACCGGTCAGCATGAACCACAACCTCACAATGAAGGGGGGAAACACCAATTCTAACTATACGGCTTCTGTCAACTACCGTTACTGGGAAGGTCTTTTCATAAGGTCAGACAACAAGCAGGCTTCGGGCCGTATCGGTATCAACCATACAGCTCTGGACGGAATGCTCAAGATGAGCTTCAATTCAATCATCCGTGACCGTAACTACTGGACCGGCGGTGACGGATACAGCTTCAACAGCTATGTATACAGGCAGGCCATCATACGCAACCCGACAGACGCAATTTATGATGAGAACGGCGTATGGCAGGAGCGCAACACCTATTTCTATGACAACCCGGTGGCTTACATCATGGAATCAGATGGTCAGAACAATGAGAGGGAGATCCAGATGAACGGCAAGGTTACTCTTACCCCCGTCAAGAGGTGGAACATCAACCTCCTTCTGTCGAACAATACCTATAATCAGACCCGTGGATTCTCACAGACGAAGAAGCACGTTTCCACCACGAAGAGCGGCCGTAACGGTTATGCTTCCAGGGGTACCACAGCAAACCTGAGCAAGTTGCTTGAGCTGACCACTGACTATGCTCACACATTTGGCAAGAGCAATGTCAACCTGATGGGAGGTTACAGCTACCAGAACAATGTCTACGAAGGTTTCTACATGACCAACTGGGATTTCCCGACAGATTTCTACAGCTATAACAGGATGCAGAGCGGTGATGCACTCACCAGGGGTGAAGCCACGATGAACAGCAGCAAGAGCGAAAATACCCTTATAGCATTCTTCGCCAGGGGAAGCTATAATTTTGACGACAAGTATCTTCTTATGGCCAGTCTCAGGCATGAGGGCTCATCCAAGTTCGGTGCCAATCACAAGTGGGGTACATTCCCTGCAGTATCTGCAGGCTGGCGTATCAGCCGCGAAGCTTTCATGTCAGATATCAACTTCATCAGTGACCTTAAGCTGCGTGCCGGTTTCGGTGTAACCGGAACGGCTCCGGGCAGCTCATACATGTCTCTTATCAGCCTTAATTACGGTGATCGGTTCCTGTCAAACGGTGTATGGATCCAGGGTGTGCAACCCAACCGTAACCCGAACCCTGATCTCAGGTGGGAGAAGAAGGAAGAGATCAACATAGGACTTGACTTCGGTTTATTTGAAGGGAAGATCAACGGTACGGTCGACTTTTACCGCCGCCGTACCAATGACATGCTCTGGGATTACCAGGTGCCTACCCCTCCGTACCTTTACTCTTCGATCACCTCCAACGTGGGTGTGATGGATAACCACGGTCTCGAGGTGCTTGTGCAGGGAACACCGGTTGCCCGCACCGACTTCAACTGGATGACGGGTGTGACTTACTCCACAAACAAGAACAAGCTCGTTTCACTTTCAAATGAGCAGTTCCAGACAACAAATGACTTCTTCTACACAGGTCACACTGGTGAACCGATTCAGCAGACAACGCACATTGTGAAGATTGGCGATCAGATAGGTAACTTCTACGGATGGAAATCGGTTGACATCAGTGACGCCGGTATCTGGATCGTTGAGAACGCTGCAGGCGAGCATGTTCCCATCACCGAGTCAACCCAGGACGACAGGCAGGTCCTCGGCAACGGTCTTCCCAAGCACTATCTTGGATGGAACAACTCCTTCAGGTACAAGAACTTTGATCTTGAGCTTAACATGAGGGGCGCATTTGGTTTCCAGATCCTCAATTTCCAGAGGATGTATTACGAGAACCCGCGCATCTATCAGTATAACATGCTTGAGAGCGCATTTGACAATGTTTACGGCAAGGCAAGACTCACATATGACCTGGCTTACGTCAGCTATTATGTTGAGGATGGTGACTACTGGAAGATCGACAACATGACCCTCGGTTACACCTTCAGACTCCCTAGCAATAACTATGTCAAGAATGCGCGCGTGTATGCGTCCGGACTGAACCTTTACACCCTGACAGGTTACAAGGGCATTGACCCCGAAGTGAACCGTATTGGCCTTAATCCGGGCAATGATGAGAGGGACAAGTATCCTACGACCAGGACATTTACACTGGGTGTGAATCTTACTTTTTAATGATAAAATATGACAGCAATGAAAAAGCAATTCAATAAGTACATTGGCGGTCTGGTGATACTCGTTGCGCTGGTTGCGGGTTCGTGTACCGATCTTTCAGAGACGGTATATTCCGAACTTCTTGCAGAGCAGTTTGTTCCGACGGAGAAGGACATTCCGGCAATTATTGCGCCGGTCTACACCAGTATGCGCGGCATGATGGCAGGATGGCAGGGAATGTTTGACCTGCAGGAAGAACCGGCAGATCAGATTGTAACCCCGGCCCGTCCCAACGGATGGTATGACGGAGGCACCTACCACAGGATGCACAAACATACCTGGACTCCCACACAGTGGCAGCCCCAGAACCTCTGGAACAACTGCTACAGGGGAATAAACACTGCAAACAGGGTTATCTACCAGATCGAATCAGGTGAGATACCAATGGAGGAAGGCAAGGAAAATCTACTTGCTGAACTCAGGGCAGTGAGGGCTTATTACTATTCGGTGCTTCTTGACACCCATGGCAATGTGCCCATCGTGGATGATTACAAGGATGTTGAGCTTCCCGAACAGGCTACCCGCCAGCAGGTCTATGACTTTGTGGTGAGTGAGTTCACGGCAGCAATGCCATTTCTTTCCGAGGATGTTGACAAGATCACCTACGGCCGTTTTACAAAGTGGGCTGCCAAGGCGACCCTTGCACGCGTTTATCTCAATGCAGCGGTTTATACAGGCACCCCGCAGTGGGCACTCTGCATAAGCGAATGCAACGACATTATCGCCGGCACCAAGTTCCAGCTTGACACCTACTACCGTGACATCTTCAAGACAGCCAATGAGAACTCGAAGGAGATCATCTTTGCAGTGCCTTACGATGAGACCAAGGCTACAGGCTGGCAGATTCACATGAAGACCCTTGACCCGCTAAGCAGGCTGGTCTTCAAGATGGAAGCTCAGCCCTGGGGTGGCAACTGTGCCGTTCCGCAGTGGATTGACACCTACGATGCCGATGACCAGAGGCTCAAGGATACCTGGATCATGGGTCCCCAGTACAATCCTGACAATGGCAATCTCGTGATTGATTATGTCAAGAGAGTAAAGGACATTGACCTGGCTGCCTCAAACGAAGGCTACCGTATTGGAAAATACGAGATCAAAATAGGTGCTAAGGCTGCTCTCAGTAATGACTATGTTGTATTCCGTTATGCCGACGTCCTTATGATGAAGGCCGAGTGCCTCCTCAGGACCGGTCATGAAGGTGATGCAGCGCTGATAGTTACAGAAGTAAGAGAAAGGTCGTTCAGGTCTGCTCCCGAAAAGGCAGAAGTGACAGGAGCCGAGCTTCTTGAAGGCAGTTCGTACAACTACGGTTTCGTGGTCAACGGTGAGGTAACCGAAGCAGAAGGCGGCGCCGATATCCAGTACGGAAGGTTCCTCGATGAACTGGGCTGGGAGTTTGCTGCTGAGGGCAGGAGAAGGACCGACCTGATCAGGTTTGGAGTGTTCCATACAAAGACATGGTTCAACCACAGGCCCACAAGTATTGAGAAGGCACTCTTCCCGATACCTCAGGCCGAGATAAACAAGAACCCGAACCTGGACCAGAACCCCAGCTACTAGCGGCAGGGATTCAGGTAAGGAGAAGGTACAATTCAGGTGGCCACTGAGTGGCCTTGAGGGTGCGGGATTACCTCCCGCACCCTCTTCACCTTTATTTAATCACGTTATGAGAAAACTGTTCGCCATTGTCCTTATGCTGCTTGCAACCGTTACAGCCCGGGGCCAGAATATAGAGATCTCCGGAAAGGTAAGGTGCTTTAACAGGTACCCGCTCATGAATGTCAGCATAACCGCCGGAAAATCAAAAGAGCTGGTTAAAACTGACACTGCAGGAAGGTTTACCGTTATACTTAAAAAGGGAGATAAAGTCACCTTTGAGGCCGAAGGTTTCGAACCCTTCAGCCTGAGACCGCAGGAAACCGACACCGTTACAGTCAACCTGGTCTTCAGAGGGAGGGAAAAGGATGTGAATGTGGCAATAGGTAACGGTTACATCCGCAAGGAGGATCTTACCTTTGCTGTTTCAAACCTGCAGCAGGATAACAGTGAATTCTCCAACTATTCAAGCATCTATGACCTGCTCCGTGGCAGGTTTCCGGGGGTGGAGGTAATCAATACCCCCGCAGGTCCAGCCATACAGGTCAGGGGCACGAACTCACTTACACTTGCCGGTGAACCATTGTTTATTGTAGACGGCATCCCGGTGGATGATATCTCTTCAATCGAGCCGGTGAATATCAGGTCTATAAACGTACTGAAGGACGCATCAGCTGCCTATTACGGCTCCAGGGGCACAAACGGGGTTATCCTGATAGAGACAAACCTGAGATAACAATCCGGGATCCACCCAAGTCTTATAGACAGATCTGACTTATAGCGGAGCTCCATGCTCTGCAGAGGGGAAAAGTGCGCCCGCACGGCCCCGGTTTTCATTATTCCCGAAGTAATTAATGCCTTTGCAGGGATGCCCGGACTATTTTCCCGTACCATCAGATCATGAATTCATGAGGCATTGATTAGTGTATCAGAGGTCCGTTTAAATCGTTTGCAAAAAAAAATTCAAATATTTATCCATGTAAAAAAAAAAGTTATAAATTGCGTATGGAAGCACAAGTGTATTTTTTACATTAAATAAATTTAAAACGAGGTGAGAACACCGTTTTTTCTTCTGTTTAAAAGTGTAAGAAATACACCTAAGTGGGATGCCGGATAGCGGAAATTGTTTGTATCGGACTGATAATCAATAATGAACACAATAAACACACCCTTTTAATCTAACCAATCTCATTAAAATGAAACCAGACTTTATCACAAAGGTGCGCTTGCATGCCTGGATGTGTCTGTTTCTCCTGCTGCCTCTAACTGCTGCAGGGCAACAGATTACAATCACAGGTACGGTAGTTGATGAATTTGGAGAAACCCTTCCAGGTGTTACTGTAGTTGTTGAGGGAACAACCAGGGGGGTATCAAGTGACATCGACGGAAAGTACAGTATCAACGCTTCCCCGGGCGACGTCCTGGTATTTTCATCCGTAGGGATGAACAACCAGAGGATCACCGTGGGGTCGCAGACGGTAATCAATGTCACACTCGTGGAAACAACTTCGGAGATTGAATCCGTTGTTGTGGTAGGCTACGGTGTGCAGAAGAAAGAGACGGTTGTGGGAGCTGTGTCTCAGATCTCAGGTGAAAGACTGAAGGACATCAAGATGGGCGGTGCCGTCGAGAACTCGTTGCAGGGCATTCTGCCCGGCATGGTGGTTCTCATGCAGGATGCCACTCCGGGAGAAGAGTCCAAGTCAATCACAATGCAGATCAGGGCCGGTGCCTCAATGGGAAGCAACTCACCCCTTATCCTTGTTGACGGCGTGGAGCGTCCGTTCACAAACCTTGACCCGGAGGAGATATCGTCTATCTCCATCCTGAAGGATGCCTCTGCTACGGCAGTATACGGTGTCAAGGGCGCCAACGGCGTTGTGATCGTCAACACCAAGAGAGGGAGCGAGGGTGCACTGCAGCTCGACTTTACAGCAGAGACATCACTCAAGATGGCCACACGTCTGCCTGAGTATATGAACTCATATGAGACGATGCTTCTCAGGAACGAGGCCTATAAGAATGACGGCAAGTGGTCAAGCATGATTTCTGACGAGGCCCTTGAGCACTACCGTACAGGGGACTCACCCTATCTCTATCCCGACTTTGACTGGATGGATTTTTATTTTAAACCTGCATTTGACCAGAATTACAACATAAATGCAAGGGGTGGCAACGCCTTCGTCAAATACTTCGTCTCTCTGGGTTACCTGAACGAGTCGGATATCTTTGACGTTGGCAGCATCTTCCCCTATAAGTTTGAGAAGAAGGATGCATCATACTGGCACAACAGGTATACGTTCAGAAACAATCTCGATTTCAACCTTACCAAAACGACGAAACTGACAGTCAATTTGGCAGGTAATATAAAGGTATGGAACAAACCTGTAGATGACTATACCCAGGAGCAGTGGTATGAGGCAGTGACCGCCCTTCCATATTATCCGCAGGAGGCACTCGAGCAGTTCCCCGATGACAGGATACCCTATGATCAGGACGGCATCCGCTATTTTGAGAATCCCCAGCAGGGTGAGGTCAGGCTCATGTGGATCGGCGGAATGGGTTTCAGGCGCAACAAGAGCAACGGAGTTGCAACTGACGTCAACCTGGAGCAGAAGCTCGACTTCATAACCGAAGGACTTTCTGCCTCAGTTTTCTACTCGTTCAACAATAACAACGAATATCGTAAGGAGTATCCTCTTGATTACCTCTTCGGATACTATCTCAATCCTGCTGACTCTACATGGTCAAGGTACACCAACTGGCAGGTTCTTGATTACGATACACCTCAGCCGAAGCTGACCACCTCCAACAACGAGTCGCTGCAGAGCGCCAGCAGGAGCGTATACTATAAGGGACAGCTTGACTATGCAAGGAGTTTCGGCCGTCATAACGTGACCGGTGTCGGCGTTTTCAGTCGCCGTCAGTACCGCGGTATCTCCAGTTTCCCCTCATATGAAGAGAACTGGGTTGCACGTGGTACCTATAATTATAATGAGAAGTACCTGTTTGAAGCGAGTGTGGCTTACACCGGTTCGGAAAAATTTGCTCCCGGCCTGCGTTTTGGTACATTCCCTTCATTTGCACTGGGCTGGGTCGGATCAGAGGAAGGCTTCTGGAAAGACAAGATGCCATGGTTCAACTACTTCAAGACCCGCTTCTCATGGGGTATGGTAGGTAGCGATGCCGGAATACCCAGGTGGCTCTATATCTCCGAATATACAAGCGGCAGTGATTCTCAGGGCTTCGGCTACCCGATGACATGGTATCCGAGCATACAGGAGGGAACCATTCCCGTTACCGATGCAACATGGGAGGCGGCAAGGAAGGCAAACCTTGGGTTTGAGATGGGATTCTTCAAGAACAAGGTAACCCTTAACGTTGACCTGTATGATGAGCACCGTACAGACATCCTGCAGACCAGGAGATCGGTGCCCTCATGGGTCGGTGTGACATCCATCTCCGGTAACAGTGGTGAGACAAAGGCACACGGTGTAGAGGTTGAACTCGGCTACAATCACAACTTCTCGCGTGACTTTACAATTCAGCTCAGGGGTATCATGTCAGCTAACGAGAGCCGTGTGGTCTCTTATGATGAGCCTGATGCCAAGCCTGCCAATATCTCGCTTGAAGGCAAGCCGGTGGGTGTAGCCCAGAGGATGGGCGGTTACACACCTGCTTCAGCTATTCAGGACGGCGGGTTCTATCAGAGTTTTGACGAACTGTTCATGTGGCCGCTTGCATCAGGTCCCCAGCCGATTGTTGGTGATTTCAAATACATTGACTATAACGGTGACGGATTTGTGAATGATCTTGACAGGATTGTGCCGCGCAACCCGTATGTGCCCGCATTTACATGGGGTGCTAACCTGGCTGCCATATATAAGAACCTGACAATGAGGGTGGATTTTTACGGGATCGGTTCAACAACCTATGCCATGAGGCAGGGTGGTATGTTCTACCTCTATCCCTTCACCCAGAACAAGGATAATGCAATGACGGCGCATGCCAACCACTGGACTCCTGACAACAGGAATGCCGAATGGCCTGCAGTGCATGCTATGGCAACCGACCAGTACAACTACCTGGGCAACGAGTTCTCGATAGTTGACGGCCGCTATACCAGGCTCAAGAACGTCGCACTCAGCTACAGGCTTGAGAACGATCCTCTCCAGAAGGTCGGTATCCGTCAGATAGATCTGACCCTTACCGGGACGAACCTGGCCACCTGGACCCCCTTCAAACTGGGAGGTGATCCTGAGGGCTTCAACTCCGGGGTTGATTTCGGAGCATACCCGATGATGAAAAGGTTCACATTCGAGGTGAGGATGACATTCTAACCAGGAAAAATTATGAAAATGAAAAGGATTACAATTATACTTATCTCGGTAGCCCTACTTTTCCAGGGATGTGAAGAGTACCTTGATAAGGTACAGGATTCTACCGGAATGGATGAGGAGCAGGTCTTCACGGACTACAACAACTTCCGCAAGTTCCAGGACAGAATGTACAGGGACATGCACAACTATCTCGCTGACTATGATTACGGGATGATTGCAGCCATGTGTGACGAGGGTTACACCGAGTCGGCCCAGTGGGAAACGATGGGTGTGGTACAGTCAGGTGACTGGATCCGCGCTTACAGTACGGCACAGGCACTTCAGTTTTCCTCAGTATGGAGGGCATGGCAGAGTATCCGCATAGCGAACATCTGTCTGCAGAAGCTGCCCATGCTTGAAGGTAATGCCACTCCTCAGCAGATGAATCAGCTGGAAGGCCAGGCACTCTTCATGAGGGCATGGTATTATTATGAGTTTCTTATCCGTCAGGGCGGGATGCCTTATCTTACTGAGCCTCTCGGCGGATCAGACAACTATGCCTTGCCGCGGCTCTCATTCCACGAGACAGCGCTCAAAATTGCCGAAGACTGTGAAGCAGCTGCCGCTCTCCTGCCTGACAAGTGGGATATGGCAAACATAGGAAGGCCAACCAAGGGTGCTGCAATGGCAGTAAAGGCCTCGGCGCTTCTCTTTGACGCCAGTCCGACAAACAACACGGCGAACGATGCCGGTTACTGGACTGCAGCAGCACAGGCAGCATGGGATCTCATCGAGTATTCTCAGAGTACGGGTAACTTCAAGCTGATGCCTTCCAAGGGCACTGATGAGGTAACGTACATGTCTCCCGGCGGGGTTCAGACGATCACCTATCCCAGCGGTTTTGACAGCATCTTCATGTACACTCCCTACAATGATGAGATCATTTGGGAATTCTATGAGGCAGTCACTTCCGGCAGCCAGTTCAGCACCTTTACAATCGCCAGCCTGGCAGAGGGAGGGATCATACAGGGTTACAGTCCTTCACAGAACATCGTGGATCTCTTTGAGACCAAGAACGGTCTTGCAATACAGGATGACCCGGAGTATGATGCCCAGAATCCTTATATAAACAGGGACCCGCGCTTCTATCACAGTATTCTCTTCAACCGCGAGCGCTGGACCAGCGGAACAGATCTTTACCTTGAGCTGTTCAACGGCGGACGTGACCGTGCCTCCGGTGATCTTGTTCACTTCTCATATACAGGTTACCTTGCCCGCAAATTCTGGGGCAAGAATGTGGACCTCTGGTCAGGAGCTTCAGCGCCGTTTACACACACCATATTCTTCAGGTATGCTGATATCCTTCTCATGTATGCCGAGGCTGCCAATGAAATCGGTGGTCCTACCTACACCCTTCCCGGTGCCACCATGTCAGCCGTGCAGGCTGTCAATAAGGTCAGGGAGCGCATGCTGATGCCTGGTGTCAACTCAAGGTACCTTGCAAACAAGGAGACTTTCCGTCAGAGGATCAAGAACGAGAGGGCAGTAGAGCTCTATCTTGAGGGCAAGCGCTTCTTCGATCTTTCAAGATGGGGTGATGCGCATAAATTGCAGTATAAGCAGCTCTACGGTGTGGATCTCATCGAGAATCCTGGCAGACCGACGGGATACAACATTTCCCGTACCTCTCTTCCGGTGGTGACTCTGACATTTGAGCAGAAGCATTACAAGTGGCCCATACCTCTGAGTGATGCCCTGATGTTTAAGGAGTTCACGCAGAACCCGGGCTGGTGATAAGGATAAACTGATCATATAGAGAAAGATGAAAGTTATGAAAAACAATATATTAAGAAAGGTAATGGTTGTCTCTGCCATCCTTGGGCTCCTCCTTGGAGGTGATGCCTGGGGGCAGGCGAGGGAGATACCAAAGGCCATAGTTAAAGGCAGCGTGGTATCCAGCCAGGATCAGCCTCTGAAGGGTATTGTCGTTAAAGCCTTCAGCACCAACCTCTCCACCGTGACTGACGCACAGGGCAACTTCGAAATCGGGGTCAACGCCAATGAAACCGACAGGCTTGCAATAAGTCTCGACGGTTACAAGGTTAAGGTAATTGAGGTTTCTCCCGGAACTGTAACGGTTGATCCGATTGTCATGGAAGAGCATCGCTTCGTCAGTGAGACCAATGTGGATGCACTTCCTTACAGGGAGCTGGGTAGCAACAGGATTGTCTCGGCAATCACCACAATATCCGGTGATGAGCTGATGTCCTACCCTTCAGCCTCTTTGCTTGAGGCACTCTCAGGAAGACTTCCGGGTCTGACTATAGAGCCATACTCCACCGTTCCCGGTTACGAATCCTTCGGCGCGTTCATAAGAGGTACCGGTGCCACCATCTACATTGACGGCATCATGAGGGATCTTCAGGGTCTCTCAGCTTCAGAAGTGCAGGAGGTTCAGGTTATCAGGGATCTTTCGGGAAGAGCAGTGCTCGGTCTGTCGGGTTCCGGTCCGGTTATATGGATCACTACCCGTAAGGGAAGCAGCTTCAACAGGGAGATGAAAGTATCAGCTGAGTATGGTGTCAGTACACCGGCCATCATGCCGAAGTATCTTGATTCCTATAATTATGCCACTCTTCTCAATGAGGCACTGGATAATGACGGGTATGATGCATGGTATACTCCTTCCGATCTGACAGCATTTCAGAATCATGCAAGTCCTCTTACCCATCCCGATATAGACTATTACAGTGAATATGTTGCCAAAACAGCTCCGTTCCGCAAGGCAAGTGTGAGCTTCGAGGGAGGTGACACGAGGGTGACTTACTTCTCGATGTTTGATTACGTTGGAGGAGCCGGCCTTGAAAATGTAGGCGAAAAGGTTAAGAACGACAGGTACAAGCTGCGTGGCAATGTTGCCATCAGGCTGAATGACTTCATGAACCTGAGCATTAATATTGCCGCATCGCTCAACAAGCAGCGCTTCCCGAATATCTCTTCAGGAGCAGGCGTATACAATATGTTTGATATCTTGTCGGTATATCCGAACAATGCGCACCCGATTTATGCTGACTCTCTTCTCATCAGAAGCGACAACTTCCCGGTTAACCTTACCAATGAGCTTGCTTACTCAGGCTTTGGAGACGGGATGATTCTGAATGCACAGAACAACGCAAGGCTGGTGATTGACCTCAGCCGCATAGCGAAAGGTCTGACAGCTTTCGGAAATGCAGCCTTTGATGTTTCAAACAGCATCATCAACAGCAAGGG
>JAVEZX010000006.1:0-52012 GCA_034002785.1 Bacteroidales bacterium | reverse complement strand
GGAGGGAGTGTTTGAGATTAAAGGCAGGTCAATTCCTGAAAACTCGGTAGAGTTTTACAAACCCCTGAATGAGTGGCTTGATCAGTACATGCAGGTACCGCTTGACAAGACGGTGGTCAACATCAGACTGGAGTATTTTAACACCAGCTCTTCGAAATGCATCCTTGATGTATTCAAGAGGCTGGAATCAATTCACAAGTCGAAACACGATGTTGAGATAAACTGGTTCTACGAGGAGGACGATGAGGATATGCTTGAGGCAGGTGAGGACTATGACTCCATCATCAAGGTGCCTTTCAAGATGATAGAAATCGTTGAGTAAATCTCTGTGATCAGGGATTAAGATCGGTTATAATATTAAGCGGGGGTATCTGCCATCAAGCTGATATCCCCGTTTTTTTTTACGTTTACCGCTTACCTGAAGCTTTTTTTATTACCTCAGGCTCCTCTCACGCCTGTCCTTCATCACCCTTCTGAACTTCTCGGATGAATCGAGGATCCTGTGCAGAACCCTGAAATAGAGCAGTATGTAGAGCACAATAGTCATAAGCCATATGACACCGGTATTGACAGCCAGGGTGCCGGCGTAGACGCCGAAGACCTGTTTGCGGGGTGCGTAGAAGTGCGCCTTGACAATCGGATGAGGCGGATCGAAAAATATCTGGTCGTAATTCTGGTACAGCCTGTCGCGGTACCGTTTGATCTTGTCCTTCTCATTGTCATTTTTCACGAACTCTTCAAGAGACTCGTTCGTGTAACGCTTCTTCATCATGATAAAGGCATCCTTATCAGTGTGCTCGAAAGCGATTATCTTTTGGTCTCGTGCCTCCACGGCATCTCTGGATACTTCTATATAATATCTCCGGACCTTCTCTATGTATTCGCGTGCCTCAGCCAGTGATTCCACGGTGATTGCGTCAGGATTCAGTATTCCGGTATCAAACGGGATTGCCGTAGTGAATTGGGTTTCCTCCTCTATTTCATTGCGGATCAGCATCATGTCGTTCCTGTTTGAATGGCCGAGTCGCTCTCTTTCGATGTTGCTTTCGAGCCTTGAGAGGATGCTTTTCATCTCGTTGTACCAGATATCTTTCCGGAACTTGGCGATACTGATCACCTTGTCATAATCGTAGAAATTCTTCTCGAAGCGGTTATTTATGAACTGATCCACAGCCAGCGCCTCATAGCCCCAGCGTGCTGCAATCACCTCACCGTAGACGGGAATTGAAACAGGGGAGGAGATGTTGGGGTTAAGCTTGTCGTATTTTACGATGATGCCGCTCAGGATTATCTGCGGGATGACGAGGAACGGGATGAGGATGTAGATTGTCACTACGGTTTTGAAGCTGTCCGAGATGAGCAGACCCATCATGTTTGAAGTGGCCCAACAAGAGAAGAGTACCAGCCAGTATTCGAACCACATGCCCCTTATGCCGAAGATTGAGTTGCCAATGAGCACAAAGGAGGCTGCCTGAATGGCTGAGATAAGGAACTGAACCCCTATCTTCGAAAGCAGGTAGCTGTTCCAGCTCAGGTTAAGGAAAGCCTCCCGCTTCAGTATCTTTCTGTCTTTTATTATCTCCTCTGCACTGACAGTCAGACCCATGAAGATGGCCACTATCACGGACATGAAGATGTAAACGGGCAGGTTGGAATTCTGCAGGAGGGTATATGCGGGGCTGCTGACACTTTCGTCAAAATAGCGTATTATGAATGCCAGGAAGAGAGCAAGCACCGGTGCTTCCAGCAGGGTGATAATCATGTACTGTGCATCGGATAGCTTGGCCAGGATGTCTCGTCTGACAAAGACCGAGAACTGTTTAAACTTGCCCGGTGTCTTCAGAGTGATCTCTGGTATGCCGTTGCCGGATCCGGGCCTGGGCGGCCGTTCCTCCTTCCTTGAGTTGAAGTGGTTGCTCCACTCTACAGGGGATACCTTGCGGGTCATTGTGGGACGACCGAACTCATCGAGCACCTTCGACTCAACAATGCTGAAGATCTGTTCAGGATTAACGTTGCCGCAGGTGGGACATTCACTGTCATTGTATTTCGGGAGATGCATCCTGTCCTTGAAGTAGCCTATGGCTCCCACGGGTATGCCGTAGTAGATCATGTAACCACCGGTGTCAAGGAAGATCAGTCTGTCAAACATCTTGAAGATGTCCGAAGAGGGCTGATGAATGACGACGAAGATCAGTTTTCCCTTGAGTTTGAGATCATTAAGCAGGTCAAGGATATTTTCCGAGTCAAGTGACGAAAGTCCTGATGTAGGTTCGTCAAGGAAGAGAATTGCCGGCTCCCTTATCAGTTCAAGGGAGATGTTGAGTCTTTTTCGCTGTCCTCCGGAGATCTTCTTATTGAGCGGTGACCCCACCTTCATATCCTTTATATCGTGCAGTCCGAGGCTATGAAGCACTTCATCAACTTTCCCGGTGATTGTCTCTTCGTCCAGGTTGCCGAAGCACAGTTTGGCGTTGTAGAAGAGGTTTTCAAAGACTGTCAGCTCTTCTATCAGGAGGTCATCCTGGGAGACATAGCCAATAAGACCCTTGATCTTGTCCGCATCCGTATGGATATTCATCCCGTTAATCAGTACCTCGCCTGAGTCGGGCTTATTGGTTCCGTTGAGTACGCTCAGGAGGGTTGATTTACCGGCTCCCGAGGCTCCCATGATACCGACGAGCCTTCCCGATTCTTCCGAAAAGCTCATGCGGTGAAGTCCTACCTGTCCTCCCTTGAACTTGTACTCTATATTATTCACCTCATAAACCACCCTTGAGGCAAGAGCGCTTTCATCAAGGAATTGCCTGATTACCTCAGAATAGTATATGGGCTTGCTGCTCATGAACTTGAGAGATGCGCCCCGCTCAAACAGGTAGACCCTGTCCTCATGCCTGAGCTGACCGCTGAGCAGCAGTTCTCCGGTGCCGAATGACCTGACGAACAGCATGTCTGCCTGCGGCAGGTTGAGCACCCTGACCTGCCCGCGGAAGGCATCGTTTACGATATGCCTTGTCTTTTCGTATTTCGAAGCACGGTCACTGTCGATTACAAGTACCTGTGATGACTCAGGCACTTCTTCCCGGGAGGAGAGCACGAACTGCTGGATAAGCTGGTAATCTTCAGGATTGATGTTAAAGCCCTCGGCTGCAGTGATGATAAACTCCAGTTCAGTACTGCTTACTCCGTTGTTGTCCGAGCGGCAGTATTCGAGAAGCTGCACCAGAACAACTATCTTCTGGTTGAGTGTGAGCTGCATCCCGATGTCAAAGCAGATCTTGATGATCCTGACCGAGATGGATGAATTTCGCCGGGCCTCCTTACCTTTTCTCAGTCTCTCCTGGGCTTCAGCGTAATATGTCTCAAAGATTTTAAGGTATGCCTTTACTCCTTCCTGGTTGAGTTGCGGCCTGAGAAAGGCCTCAACGACCTGCCTTCTGTCGTCCTCATTGCCCTGTGCAGGGGCAATGATTGCAAACAGATGCATCAGTGTATTGAGTATTTTTTCGTTCATCCCGGAGAAGTACAGGCGCCTTGCCACAGGTCCTGAGAGATATATAACGGCATCGGTCCACCTATATTATCCTGAATCTGTCAATATGGCATGAATCAGGCTGTCCGGAGGGTATGGCAAAAAAATTGAACAGAAAGAGTAAAAGGTCGGAAGAAATGAACTTTGAGAATTTCACAATAAAGGCACAGGAATCTGTACAGAAGGCTGTGACAATTGCCGCGGGCAGGGGTCATCAGGCCATTGAGTGCGGTCATCTGCTCAAGGGGATAATGACAGAGGCAGAGAGCATTGTATCATATATTTTGTCCAAGGCGGGTGTCAATGTCTCTGCATTTGAAAAGGCGCTTGATGTTATCATTGACGGTTATCCGCGTGTCAGCGGAGGAGAGCCCTATTTCTCGCAGGAGGCTTCGGGAGTCTTCAGGCGAGCTGAAGATCATGCTGCCAGGATGCAGGACCGTTTTGTCTCCGTGGAGCATATACTTCTGGCATTGACTGACTCAGCCGGAAGTGTATCGATGCTGATGAAGGAGAATGGTCTTGATGCCGGTGGGCTGAACACAGCAATTACTGACCTTCGAAAAGGGTCGAAGGTGAACAGCCAGACATCGGAGGAGACCTATGACTCGCTGAACAGGTATGCCATTGACCTGAATGAGCGGGCCAGGGCGGGTAAGCTCGATCCGGTAATCGGACGTGATGAAGAGATAAGGAGGGTGCTTCAGATACTGTCTCGCCGGACAAAAAACAATCCCATTCTGGTAGGCGAACCCGGAGTTGGCAAGACGGCGATTGCTGAGGGTATAGCGCACAGGATAGTGCGAGGCGATGTGCCGGAGGACCTGATGCAGAAGCGCATCTTCTCCCTTGACATGGGAGCGCTGATTGCCGGGGCCAAATACAAGGGTGAGTTCGAGGAGCGGCTCAAGTCAGTTGTAAATGAGGTAATTGCCTCCGACGGTGATGTGATACTGTTCATAGACGAGATACATACTCTTGTCGGGGCCGGCAAGGGTGAAGGAGCGATGGATGCTGCCAATATCCTCAAGCCGGCGCTGGCTAAGGGAGAACTTCGGGCCATAGGAGCCACCACACTGAACGAGTATCAGAAGTATTTCGAGGCTGACAAAGCCCTCGAGCGCCGTTTTCAGGTTGTTATGATCGATGAGCCGGACAGGGCTGATGCCATCTCCATCCTGCGCGGACTGCGGGAGAAATATGAGACGCATCACAAGGTAATAATCAGGGATGAAGCCATTATCTCGGCTGTTGACCTCTCTTATCGCTACATCACAGACAGGTTTCTGCCTGACAAGGCCATTGACCTCATTGACGAAGCGGCCGCCAGGCTCAGGCTGGAGATGAACTCTGTGCCTGAGGAGATAGATACGGCAGAGAGGCAGATAAGGCAGCTGGAGATTGAGCGGGAGGCAGTGCGGCGTGACGGTGACAGGGTCAAGGAGCAGGAACTGTCGAAGGAGATAGCCGATCTTGCATCAGGGCGTGATGCTCTTAAGGCACGATGGAGATCCGAGAAGGAGCTGGTGGAAGCGCTCCAGAAGAATAAGCGTGAGGCCGAGGAACTGCGGTTCGAAGCTGAGCGGGCGGAGCTTGCCGGCGACTATGGCAGGGTTGCAGAAATCCGTTACGGCAAGCTTGTGGAGAATGAACGGGAGGAGGAACGTCTGAACAGGGAGATATCCGGCAAGCGTGATGCGGGCTCGATGGTCCGTGATGACGTACGTGCTGATGACATAGCGGAGATTGTCGCCAGATGGACCGGCATCCCTGTATCAAGGATGCTGGAGAGTGAGAAGGAGAAGCTCCTGCGGCTGGAGGACGAGCTGCATAAGAGGGTAGTAGGCCAGGATGAAGCCATCAGGGCCGTCTCCGATGCTGTCCGCCGATCCAGGGCCGGACTGCAGGATGAGAAGAGACCGGTAGGATCATTTATTTTCCTGGGTACAACCGGTGTGGGTAAGACCGAACTGGCACGGGCACTTGCAGAGTATCTGTTCAATGACGAGAACCTGATGACGCGCATTGACATGACAGAGTACCAGGAGCGTCACAGTGTCTCAAGGCTGATAGGGGCACCTCCCGGATATGTCGGGTATGACGAGGGTGGTCAGCTTACGGAGGCCATCAGGCGCAAACCCTATTCTGTTGTACTGCTCGATGAGATTGAAAAGGCTCACCCGGATGTATTCAATATATTGCTTCAGGTGCTTGACGACGGCAGGCTGACTGACAACAAGGGCAGAACAGTCAACTTCCGGAACACGATAGTAATAATGACTTCCAACCTCGGCTCATCGCTTATCCGTGAAAGCATCGGTGAAAGTGACGGGGAGATGAGCGCTGATAAGGCTCAGAAGCTACGGGAGGAACTGGTACAGATGCTTCGCAGCACCCTCAGGCCGGAGTTTGTAAACAGGGTGGATGAGATAGTAATGTTCCGCCCTCTCACACGTCATCAGATCAGTGAGATCGTCAGGATGCAGTTCGGCAGGGTTGCCGCCATGCTGGAGGAGAAGGGGATAAGGAGCGAGATTACCGACAGGGCCGTTGCATGGCTCGCAGACAGGGGATTTGATCCGCTGTTCGGAGCGAGGCCTGTGAAGCGACTGATACAGAAAGAGATAGTAAATGAGTTGTCGCGGGAGCTTATCTCCGGGACAATAGACAGGAAAAAGAGTGTGAAGATTGATGTGCAGTCAGGCAGACTGATTATGACAAATGCCTAGTAGGGAGAGTTCAGGCGGAAGCTTTCGAGGCAGCTTGCCCTGTCAGGGTATATGTCCAGTGACTGGTTCAGTTGCAGCAGATCAAAGAGTTCGCTTGCTCCGGGAGTGAGGGAGCATAACCTGTAAGTGCAGTAGTTTGAGCGTGCAACCCTGAGGAGGTGCAGGAACATGGCAAATGCGGTGCTGTCAAGGTAGTTGACGCCACCCATGTCAATCACCACTTTTGTATAAGGGGTTTCAAACATTTTCATGATGACAGGTCTTATCACGTCAACATTGAGAGCATTGATTCGGTCTGTCCTGAAGCTGATTGTCTCAACTCCGTCGACTCTGTCAGTTACCACCATACCGTTTCAGATTATTTTGCCGAGGTAATCATTCACCTCTTCCATTACTTTTGCAGAATCAGCCTCGAACATTGCAATGAAACCCTCATATCTCTCCTTCTGATCACCCGCTTTTGCCAGCAGTTCGAACTCCTTGAGCATCTTTGCCGTTTCGTCCATTCCCAGAACTGTAACGGACCCCTTGGCTTTATGTGCAAGCAGTCCGAGCTCAAGATATTTCTCCTCCCTCAGCAGGTTTTTCATGCCTGTCAGAAACTCGGGAATCTGGTTGCCGAAAATCCCGGCAATCTCAGCCATAATCTCCCTGTCACCGCCGGAAATGCTAAGCAGGTATTCAGGCTTGAAAATTGTGTATTCCATCTCTCCTGGTCAGTTTAAGGGTACAAATATAGGCATTATGAATCCAACAGAGTATGAGAAATGTCTTGCCGGGTATTTCAAAAATGATTTTAAGCAGGTTTTTATGATGTGAAAAACCCTATTTTTGTTTTATAACCAAAAGCTTAATTATATGAAAAACACTCCGTTTATAAAATATCATGAGGCACTTGGAGCAAGGATATTGCCCTTTGCCGGTTACAATATGCCCATCGAGTATACGGGGATCAACGAAGAGCATCTCGCAGTTCGTTCAGGAGCAGGCGTTTTTGATGTTTCTCATATGGGAGAGTTCTGGGTCAACGGTCCGCGTGCCCTCGATTTTCTGCAGCATATTACCTCCAATGATGTTTCTGCCCTGACAGACGGGAAGGTACAGTACACATGTTTCCCGAACGGTAAGGGAGGAATTGTTGACGATCTGCTTGTATACCGTTTCAGTGCCGAAAAGTATCTGCTGGTGGTCAATGCCGCAAATATAGAGAAGGACTGGGATTGGTGTGTGAAGCATGCAGCCGCCTTCGGCATCACGGCTGGTTCCGCCAATGATCTCAACAATGCATCCGACGGCACCGCGCAGCTGGCGGTACAGGGTCCGCTTGCACTCAGGGCGATGCAGAAACTGACTGACGAGCCCATTATTGATATGGAGTACTACACATTCAAGGTGTTGAAGTTCGCAGGGATAGATGATGTTATCTTCTCCACCACCGGGTACACCGGTTCAGGCGGATGTGAGATCTACATCAGGAATGCTGATGCATCACGTTTGTGGGAGGAGGTCTTCAGGGCAGGCGAGGAGTTTGGCATCAGGCCCATCGGTCTTGCAGCCAGGGATACCCTTCGTCTGGAGATGGGATTCTGCCTTTACGGCAATGACATAAATGACACTACCTCACCGATTGAGGCCGGCCTGGGATGGATCACCAAATTTGTTCCGGGCAAGGAGTTCATTGACCGTGAACTGCTTCTCAAGCATAAGGAGGAGGGAACGGAGAGGCGGCTCAAGGGCTTCGTGATGGTTGACAAGGGCATTCCCCGTCAGCACTATGAAGTGGTTGATGCCGGCGGCAACCTGATCGGTGAAGTCACTTCAGGTACCATGTCGCCCTCACTCAAACAGGGTATCGGAATGGCTTACCTGAACAAGGGATTCTGGAAGAGTGACACCGAAATCTTCATCCGCGTCAGGGGCAGGGATCTCAGGGCAAAGGTGGCAGCAACACCGTTTTATAAACAATAAAAACCGACGCGACATCCATAAACCGACATGACACAGAGGAGCCTGGAAATATGCTTCACCCCCGCTGCCTTTGACGCACACGCTGACAGCGAGGCTGTTGTCGTGGTAGTTGATGTGTTGCGTGCCACCAGTTCCATCTGTGCCGCCTTCGCTAACGGTGTCAGGGAGATTATCCCGGTAACCACTGTTGACGAAGCCAGGGAGATGAAATCGAAGGGGTTTCTTGTGGCGGCCGAGCGTGACGGCTTCGTACTTGATTTTGCCGATTTCGGGAATTCACCCTTTAACTTCTCCGCCGGGAATGTCAGGGGCAGGAGCGTGGTCTACAGTACCACAAACGGTACGGGTATCATGAAGAAAGCCTCCGGCAGTCATGATGTTGTAATAGGATCATACCTGAACATCTCATCCCTTTGCAAGTGGCTTGAGGCGCAGGACCGCAAGGTGATCATCGTCTGTGCCGGATGGAAGAACCGGTTCAGTCTCGAGGATGCCGTCTGTGCGGGTGCAATAGCCATGAGGCTGCTAGAGGGCGGCAGGTTCGCCACAATATGTGACTCGGTGCATGCCGCAACCGATTTGTGGAAGGCCGCCAGGGAAGACCTGACAGGGTACATCGACAAGGCTGCGCAGCGGTCACGGCTGAGAGCAAAGGGACTTGATGACTGTATCGGTTATTGTCATACATTTGACGTGACGGATGTAATACCCGTGCTTCGGGAAGGCAGACTTGTCGCCCTCTGAACCCAGATCTGACGGCTGACTGTTTAGCCGGCACGGAAGAATTATTAAAAAACTATTAAACAAAATAAACTTACCGGAAATGAAAAAACACAATTTCTACGCAGGACCCTCAATCATGCCTCAGTACACTAACGAGAAGGTGATTGAAGCAATCAGGGATTTCGCAGGAACAGGACTTTCAATTATGGAGGTCTCACATCGCAGCAAGGAGTTTGAAGCAGTGATGGAGAGTGCGGTGAATCATATCAAGGAACTGCTTGATGTTCCTGCCGGGTACTCGGTCATATTCCTTGGAGGAGGAGCAAGCCTTCAGTTTGCGATGCTTCCAATGAATATGCTTGAGAAGAAGGCTGCATACATCAACACCGGAGAATGGGCCGGCAAGGCACTGAAAGAAGCGAAACTGTTTGGCGAGGTGATCGAGGTGGCTTCCTCAAAGGACCGCAACTTCAACTACATCCCGAAAGACTTCGTGATACCGTCAGACGCTGATTATTTCCACTTCACCACCAACAACACAATCTTCGGTACCCAGTGGAAGAAGGATCCTGATGTGCAGGTTCCGCTTGTTGCGGACATGTCATCTGATATCTTCAGCCGTCCGGTCGATGTGTCAAAGTACTCTATCATCTACGGCGGTGCCCAGAAGAATCTTGCACCGGCAGGTGTCACCTTTCTGATAATCAAGGATTCGGCCCTTGGCAAGGTGACACGTCCCCTTCCTACGATGCTCAATTACAAGACTCACATTGAGAAGGGCTCGATGTTCAATACCCCTCCGGTGCTTCCTGTCTTTGCAGCCCTGAAGACCCTCGAGTGGCTGAAGCAGAAGGGCGGTCTGAAGGCGATGCAGAAGATCAACGAGGAGAAAGCAGCACTGCTTTACGGTGAGATTGAGCGCAACAAACTCTTCCAGGTCACTGTTCCGGATCCGGAAGACAGGTCGCTTATGAACGTATGCTTTGTTATGTCAGATAATTACAAAGAGCTCGAGAAGGAATTCGGTGATTTTGCCAAATCGAAAGGCATGGTCGGAATCGCAGGCCACCGTTCAGTGGGAGGATTCCGTGCATCGCTCTACAATGCTCTTCCGATTGAGAGCGTTAGTGCACTTGTTGAGTGCATGAAGGAATTTGCAAACAAATACTAGAAGGAGGTTGAGATGAAGATACTTGTAGCCACAGACAAGCCATTTGCCCCGGTAGCCGTCACCGGGATACGCGAGGTGGTGGAGAAGGCAGGTCATGCACTTGCACTCCTGGAGAAGTACAAGACCCCGGAGGAACTGCACGCAGCGGTTGCTGATGCTGATGCCATGATAGTCCGTTCGGACATAGTTGATGCTGCCGTAATTGCTGCAGCCCCAAAGCTGAAGATAGTAGTCAGGGCAGGTGCCGGTTATGACAACCTGGACCTGAACGCATGCACGGAAGGCAATGTTGTTGCCATGAACACTCCCGGTCAGAATTCCAACGCTGTTGCCGAGCTGGCTTTCGGCATGATGGTCTATGCTGCCCGCGGTGGCTTCGACGGCAAGTCGGGTTCGGAGCTGATGGACAAGACATTGGGTATTCATGCCTTTGGCAACGTGGGCAGGTGCATGGCCCGTATCGCTGCAGGATTCGGAATGAAGACCTATGCCTTTGATCCCTTCGTTGACAACAAGGTGATTGCTGAAGCCGGGGTCACACCGGTTGATACAATTGAAGAGCTGTACTCGAAGTGCCAATACGTTTCATTGCATATTCCTGCAAACGAAAAGACAAAGGGTTCGATAGGTGAGAGGTTGCTGTCTCTCATGCCACAGGGAGCGGTACTTGTAAATACCGCCCGCAAGGAGGTTATCAATGAGACGGAACTGGTGGCACTGATGGAGAAGAGGGGCGATCTGAAGTACCTTTCGGACATCGCTCCTGACAATACTGAGACTTTTGCCACAAAGTTTGCCGGCCGTTATTTCTTCACTCCGAAGAAGATGGGTGCCCAGACGGAGGAGGCAAATATAAATGCTGGTGTGGCAGCCGCCCGCCAGATAGTATCCTTCCTTGCCACAGGCGACGAAACCTTCAGAGTCAACAAACCCAGATAGAAACGATAAAATTCAGATATGGCTGTTGTTAAACCTTTCCGGGGGCTCAGACCCCCGGCCCACCTGGCATCAGAGATAGCCTGCCTTCCCTATGACGTCATGAACTCTGCAGAGGCTGCCGTAATGGCCAGGGGCAATGAGAAATCACTCCTCCATATTACAAAATCCGAGATCGATTTGCCGGAAGGCACTGATGTGCATTCAGAGGAGGTCTATCGCAAGGCGGTTGAGAATTTTGACGAGTGGCAGAAGCGGGGATGGCTGGTTGATGACCGGCAGAACCATTTCTACATCTACGCACAGACAATGGACGGACGGACTCAGTACGGCATCGTTGGGGCGGCTGCTGTAGCCGACTATCTTTCCGGGGTAATCAAGAAGCATGAGCTTACCCGTCCGGATAAGGAGGAGGACCGCATGGTTCATGTCAGGGCCAACAATGCCAATATTGAACCGGTCTTCTTTGCCTACCCTGCAGTGAAGGAACTGGACAAGATTGTTGAGAGGATTGTAAAGAAGGAAAAGCCGGAGTATGATTTCGTTGCCGGTGACGGCATAGGTCATCATTTCTGGGTTGTATGGGATGAGAAGACCAACAGGGAGATCGAGCGGCTCTTCGCTGAAAAAGTTCCGTTCATGTATGTTGCTGACGGTCATCATCGTACGGCAGCAGCGGCCATGGTAGGCAAGGAGAAGAGGGAGAAGAATCACTCTCACAGTGGTGATGAGGAGTACAACTTCTTCATGGCAGTGATATTTCCGGATGACCAACTGAAGATATTCGATTACAACCGGGTTGTGAAGGACCTGAACGGCATGACACCTGCACAGTTGCTTGAGAAGCTGCAGGAGTCATTCGAGGTAAAGGAGAAGGGTACCCGCACTTACAGGCCTCGGAAGCTCCATAATTTCGGGATGTATCTCGACGGTAAATGGTACAGCCTTACGGCCCGTAAAGGCACCTACAACGATGAGGATCCGATTGGTGTTCTTGATGTCACTATTCTGACGGAACGGGTGTTGTTGCCCCTGTTGGACATCCAGGACCTGAGGAGGTCAAAGAGGATTGATTTTGTTGGTGGCATAAGGGGGCTGGGTGAGCTTAAGAAGAGGGTTGACAGCGGCGAGATGAAGGTTGCCTTTGCCCTTTATCCCGTCTCAATGAAACAGCTTATTACAATTGCTGATACGGGAAACATTATGCCTCCCAAGACCACCTGGTTTGAGCCCAAGCTCAGGAGCGGCCTGGTAATTCACAAGCTGGACTGAGAATAAACTGCCGCTGCAATGAGCCGGATTGCCGAGAGCATAGGGAAACTGACATCATCACTTCCTCCTGGTGTTACAGTAGTTGCTGTGACGAAGACGAGAACACCTGCGGAGGCTCAGGAAGCGTATGATGCCGGTCTGCGTGTCTTCGGTGAAAACAGGGTGCAGGAGCTGGTCTCGAAGAAGGACTTGCTGCCGGCCGACATATCATGGCACCTTATAGGTCACCTGCAGTCAAACAAGGTCAGACAGGCCGTGGCGGCAGCTTCTGTAATAGAGTCTGTTGACACCCTCAGGCTGCTGCGCCTGATCGATGCGGAAGCGGCGGTGCAGGGACGCACCATCGGTTGCCTGCTCCAGGTGCATATCGCTTCGGAGGAGACCAAGTCGGGATTCTCCGTTGCTGAAGCAGATGAGACTGACTGGTCGGAAGTCTCCGTATCGCTCAAGGCAGTTCACATATGCGGGTTAATGGGAATGGCAACTTTCACTGATGACAGGGAGAAGGTAAAGGCTGAATTCAGGCGCCTGCATGATCTCTTCCGGCTGATGAAAGAACGTCATTTCAGAGACAGCACGCATTTCAGCGAGATCTCGATGGGCATGTCAGGCGACTGGCAGGTGGCAATTGCAGAAGGGAGTACGATGATACGAGTAGGAACACTTATATTTGGGGAACGATTAAAAAAAGCAAGATGAGCACACTCAGCACACGTTACATGGGGCTTGAACTGAAAAGTCCCATCATTGTTGGCAGTTCAAATTTCACATCAAGGATAGAATCGATCAAAGAGGCGGAAGCAGCCGGCGCAGGTGCCGTGGTGCTCAAGTCGCTGTTCGAGGAACAAATCGTCTCGCTGGCACACTCGATGTCTGCCAGGGAGTCGTATCCCGAGGCTGATGATTATCTGCAATACTACACGCGGACCAACAGTGTTGATGCTTATCTGGATCTTGTGGCCGGTGCCCGGAAGAGTGTGAACATACCGGTCATTGCCAGCATCAACTGTTTCTCGCCGAAGGGGTGGATTGATTTTGCCATGGAGATTGAGAAGGCAGGTGCCAGTGCCCTGGAGGTGAATATCTTTTTTATCCCCACGGACAAGCATCAGGGCAGTACTGATTCGGAGAAGGTCTATTTTATGATTATTGACAACCTGAAGAAGAAGCTGAAGATACCAGTGAGTGTAAAGATCGGTCTCCGGTTCTCAAACCTGCTCAATTTTGTATGGCAGATGCACAATCACGGTGCTTCGGGTATTGTGTTGTTCAACAGGTTTTACGAGCCTGACTTTGATATAAACAATCTCAGTATTGTGCCGGCCTCGGTTCTCTCCAGCCCGGAGGAGCAGCGTTATGTGTTGAGGTGGGTCGGGATGGTGAGCGGTCAGGATATGAAGATAGATATCTCTGCTTCCACCGGGGTACATACCGGTGAGGATGCAATCAAATATCTGCTTGCCGGTGCCACCACTGTACAGGTCTGCTCAGCACTCTACAAGCGCGGTTTTACAGTGATAAGCGAGATCAACGATTTGCTCCACAGGTGGATGGAGATGAAGGAATTCCGCACTGTTGACGATTTCAGGGGCATTCTGAACTACAGGAACATTGAGAATCCCTCGCTCTTCGAGAGAGCCCAGTTCATGAAGCACTACAGCTCCTACATTTAGCAGATCTCACTGTACCGCCGGTACTCACTTCGCTTTGCGCCAGGGGAAGCCCTTCAGGCCTCTTTTCTGATCATTCCGTCATTTCTTCACCGGAACAAATTCATCGTGAAATAATAACTTCACGGCAAATGCGTTTATAAAATGTTAATTGGACTTAGTAAAGGCCTGTGAAATCAAAAAATACAAATTATTATGAACAGTAAGCTTAAGATTCTGCCACTGATACTGGGCGTTACCGCCCTTGCCTTCTGCCTGGCGGCCACATCGTGCAAGAGTAAAACCAGGGGTGAGGTGAACCGGGACAAGGAGGAGGCAGTCAGTCCCGACGAGCAGACGATGGAGCAGATAAAAAGTGCCGAAAAGGTATTCAATGCCCTGCCCACGCCGCTTGAGGTGGCCCAGCTGATAAAGGAAGCAGGGGCGAGGTTTGATGCAACGCTGCTCAATCCTGTGGAGAACAAGAGCAACTATACCACCAGCAAGAGCATGGCGCTGAATCTTGGTACCTATGTTTGCGACCTCAGTTTTGCCAGCATGTATGATGAGACCTCTCTGCTGGTGAATTACATGGGGGCTGCGGAAGATATGGCTACCGGTCTTGGCATCATCGATGCAATTGATGAATCGACAATTGAAAGGCTCGAGCAGAATATCAACAACCGTGACGTTATCATGGAGATCGTTTCCGAGACATTCCTTAACTCACAGGCATACCTGGAAGACGATGAGCAGCATGCAATTGCGGCAACAATTATTGCCGGGGGATTCATTGAAGGACTCTATATCTCAACCAGCCTGGTTGACATGAAGAACTATAAGGGCAACAAGCTCGTAACAACAATTACGGACCAGAAAATGTCAGTTGATGACATGATCCGTCTGCTGGAGACCTACACTGACAATACAGCAATACGCGAGCTGCTGGGGCCAATACATGAGCTTAAGAGCCTGTTTGACAAAGTAGAGCGTTCAGCCGAGCCATTAAACGCACAGTATAATGAAAAGAGCGGCATGACAGAGATCTCCGGTACCGCCAAGTCGGAGATGAAGCAGGATACCTTCCTGGCAATCAAGGAGAAGGTGGCAGAGATTAGAAACACATATGTAAAATAGATACCGATGAGACAGCTTATACAGACATTACTGGTAACGGCACTGCTCTCCCTTCTCATTCCGGGTGAGGCTGCTGCACAGTGCAAGGGTTTTGCCAAATCGATCTGCAAGAAGGAACTGGGCGCCTACCTGCATGACGGCAACTATCATGCTGCCGTTCTTGTTGAAGGAGAGGAGGCTGAGCTCTACAAGACGTTCTACTCCGATCTCGAGTACCGCCTCGTGATATGCTCGGCTGACGGCATGCCTCCGGTTGAGTTTACGATTTATGATGCGACAGGCAAGGTGCTCTTCACCAACAAGGATGAAGGGCTTGCAAAGACCTGGGACTTCAAGCTGGAATCGAGCCAGCAGCTCAAGGTTGTGGTCAGGGTGACCACCTTCGGGATCAGGGATCAGCTGCCCGTCAGCGGATGTGTGGCAATCATGTTCGGCTTCAAGGCGAAATAGCTCTTAGTCAATCAATAACCGGGGCAGGGTGTACAGGAGACTGGCACCCTGTTTTATTTTACCGTGTGAGCCATCTGTTCACGGCATCCGGCGCAGAGCGAAGAGCTTTTGAGATCTATCTCCTCGACGTATGTGCTGGAGCGCATTACGCATGCCTGGTGCTGGCAGTGAATCAGCCCGAAGGTGTGTCCCAGCTCATGTATCACCTCCTTGACAGTCCTCGACAGGAGCAGTTCCTCATCCTGCTTCATTCCGTACAGCTCATTGCGCAGACGGAATACCGATGCAATTGCTTCACTTTTGCCCAGAATGGCCTGACCAAAGATATAGGTAAGGATCGGGATGTAGAGGTCCACACGGAACAGACCCACAAGCTTGGTGTGATCTGACGATGTACAAAGAGGAATCTGACGCAGCAGCCTGTCTCCGTCATACTGTCTCCTGTTGGGATTATAGAATGGGTTGAGATCGAGATGGCATTCTTCGGTCATTACCGCGGTCCTGTATTCATTTCCGACCGCCAGGGCCACCTGCTTCAGAAATGCCCTGTCAAACTGGCCGCAGGAAAGCAATATAATCCTCTGTTCTTCCAATGCTCAGGTATCAGGAAGGGTTATTCCTTGTGCTTCAGGCCATACTTCCTGATCTTGTTGTACAGTGTTACCCTGTCGACATTCAGCGCCCGTGCAGAGCGGGATACATTCCACTCATATTTGGAGAGGATCTGTTCGATATGTTTTTTTTCGAGTTCCTCCAGGCTCTCGACCGCACTGTCGGCTGCCTCCTTGCCCATCGGCAGATCCTTCAGCCTTATCTCTTTACCGTTTCCGATGACTATGGCACGCTCTATCATGTTCTCCAGCTCCCTTACATTACCCGGAAATTCAAATTTTTCCAGTTGCTTCATTGCTGCAGGCTCTATCGTGATCAGGTCCCGACTCATGGAGGTACAATACTTGGTGATGAAATGATTGACAAGCAGTGGGATGTCATCAGGCCTTTCGCGCAACGGCGGGATTGTTATATTGACAACGTTCAGCCTGTAATAGAGGTCCTCACGGAAGGTGCCGTTACGAACCATGGTCTCCAGGTCCCTGTTGGTAGCACAGATGACCCTGAAATCGGATGTTATCTCCTTGTTGCCTCCAACCCTGTGAAAACTCTTGGTTTCCAGTACTCTGAGAAGCTCAATCTGCATCTTTGGAGAGACAGTTGCTATCTCGTCAAGGAAGATTGTTCCGCCGTCGGCCATCTCGAACCGTCCCTTGCGGTTGAATGTAGCCCCGGTGAAAGCACCCTTCTCGTGTCCGAAGAGCTCACTCTCGAGGAGACTTTCCGTCAATGCTCCGCAGTGAACACTGACAAGAGGGAAGTACCTTCTCTGTGAGTTGGCATGTATAGCTCTGGCAACCAGTTCTTTTCCGGTGCCGCTTTCGCCGGTGATAATAACTGAGGCGTTTGACTGGGCAACACTCTCAATCTGTTCCAGGAGTCTGCGGATGGCCTCACTCTGTCCGATGATGTCATCGACATCCTCCAGTGAGGTCACTCTCTTTTTCAGTGCTTCGTTTTCCTTGCTGAGACGGATCTGAGCCCCTGCATTGCGTATCAGGTGCGAGAGGTCGTCAGGGTCAAAGGGCTTGGTGACGTAATCATAGGCTCCGTCCTTCAGTGCCTGCACTGCTGTCTCTACTGAGGCAAATGCAGTCATGATGATGACAATGGTTTCGCTGTTGAGTGCCTTTATCCTCCTCTGGAGCTCCAGCCCGTCCATCCCCGGCATCTTGATATCAACCAGAATAATATTGAAATCTCTCTGTTCAAGCAACTGGAGAGCCTTTTTTGCATTTTCTGCGGCTTCTACCTCGTAGCCGTCCTCAATGAACCAGTTGAGCAGGGAATCTCTCACGGAGTCCTCGTCGTCAACTATCAGTATGGAAATCTTGTCTGACATCTCCTGACGTTTATGTTGTTTTCAGTGGAAGCGTTACTGTAATTGTTGTTCCCCGGCCCACCTCCGATTCCACTTCAATCTTACCATTGTGGTTCTGCACGATGCCGTGGACTATGGCAAGTCCCAGTCCGATGCCGGATGCATCATGCTTGGTTGTGAAGAAGGGTTCGAAGATGTGCGCTATATCTTCCTGTGCTATGCCTGATCCGTTATCCGTGATCTCGAATATGACACTCCTGTCGTCGGGATTCATGGTACGTACTATTATTTCCCCATGATCCGAGACAGCCTCGGAGGCATTCACTATCAGTGCAACGCATGCCTGCTTCACCTGGTTGGCACTGCATCTGATCAGGTCTGACTTTGCTTCAATCTTCGGGATAAAGCTTATGTTTGAAATTTTTGCATGATGGAGCATAAGCTCGTAGGTGCTTCTGATGATCTCGTTGAGATGATGCTCCTCAAAATCTTCCTGGTCCTTGCGGGAAAAGTCGAGCAATCCCTTTACAATATCACCGCACCGTTTCGTTTCAGTCTCAATCAGTTTGAGCTGGTTTAGTATGTTTTGTCGTCGGGCAGGAGTAAGATCCTGGTTTTCAATTTGTTTGTGAACGAGTTTTGTATAAACAAGTATACCCGAGAGCGGATTATTGATCTCATGGGCCACCGATGCAGATAGTTTGCCGAGAGAAGCGATTCTCTCAACGTTCATCAGTTCATTGTTGGCTTCGGAAAGTTCCTCCGACTTTTTCTGAACCTTATACTCCAGTTGTTTCGACCAGTTTTCGAGTTCCCCGGTGGCATTGTCTATGTTCTCCAGCATGTTGTTAAAGGCCTGGGAAACCAGTTTCATGTCATCAAGAAGGTCCGGTCTGACTTCAAGCCTTGTTCCCACTTCGCCCCTGGAAACAGCCTCGCTGGCCTGTATGAGGCCATGCAGCGGATCCTTTATCCTTTTACGGGTGAACCATATAAGTGTAGTCACTATGACTCCTGAGATAAGCAGTGCCATAAGAAGAAACTGAACTGATGATTTTTTCAGAGCGTTGTCAAGGTCCTTGAGTGGCATGCGAATTATAAGTGATCCAAGTACCTCATCATCCTTTGTGTGGGCATGACAGCTGGAAGTATAGCATGAGACCTCGTTCAGGATAGGCCTGCGGATCAGCATATGCCTCTGTCCGGGCCTGTTCGGGTTCATGGCACAGTCACTCTCCTCATCAATAATCATATAGCTTCTCTCCACCCTGGTAAACATCTCTCCCAGGTCCGAGTGGCATGAGATGCAGTCCGGATTGCTGTGATTGTCAGCATTGGTGGCAAAGGAAGAATAAGCCAGCACGTCATTCTGGTCGTACAGGTTGACATCATCGATACCGGGCATGGTATTTATTATGTCGAGGGTGCTGTGCAGCGTGCCCTTGTCATTCTCGAGCATCGATTTGTAAAGAGAGCCCTCAACTATTGCCCCTACATTGTTGCCGTTCTGCCTGAGGACTGTGTTGAAATAGTTAACATAAACAGTCCTGAAGATTGCGTTGAAAGCAATAAACATGATAATAGCCGCGAGGGAGATGATGGTTACCACCCTGCCATAGATGGTTGACCTGAACCTGAAATATTTCCGGAAATTCCGGAAGGGTTTGCCTGAGTCCTTCATTTGTCCGGTGTTTGTCTTAACTGGCCGTTTGCATTAATAACAGGTCCCTGTGACCAACTGCCGGATAAAGACGATTGATCACAAGGAGTGTGTAATTTTTCTACAATATACAATCTTTCTCTGACTTCCGGAAGGGAGTCTGAGGTAGTCTGAAGAATTATTCAAGGAATTCTTTCTGGAACCTGTTGCATTCTTCCGGTGTCAGGGATGCCAGTATCCGGCCGACCGGTTCTCCGCCATCCTGAAGATACAGATTAGAAGTTTTATCTCCGCTTCTGCCGGCAGTACCGGCCATAAAATCCCTTATCCTTTCCAGCTCTTTTCTAAACCAGTAAGTTGCTCCATCGGCCATGGTAAAGCCTGTAACCTCTGACATCCAGTCAGAGGGCCTTATTGAGCAGATCCATCCTTTCCCGTACGGATCATCATGAAGCAGTGAGGGATCCTCGCGAAGGGCAGGATTTTGGCTGGTAACTGTACCGCTGATGGGAGAGACGACGAAAAGACTTTTTTCTCCCATAGATATTTCGAACAGTCTTTCACCCCTGGTCAGCCTGCTTCCCGGATCCTTCAGCATCCTGAGGTTTGCAATGCCCGTAAGGTGGACCAGCAGACTTCCAATACCCAGCCTGGCTTCTCCGGATTTCATCATATGTGCCCAGGTATGGCTTTTGCTGAAGTAGATACCCTGGGGTACACCTGCAAATGCCGACCCGAGCGGACCTGCCCCTCTTTTCAGCTTTACCTTTACCGGGCGGGTCAGCATTACCCAGAAGGGAATAATCAGCAAAAGAAATGCAATTATTATGATGTACTCGATACCCTTGGTTTCGAACAGATTGACAAAAGTAAATTCATCCATGGCAATTTCTTTTTAAGATTGATCTTATTGATGTTTTCTGATCAGTTTTTATCATTTGATTCAGTTGCTTCCCTGAGTACAGGCATCCGTCTGATCACCCACCTGAAGATCCATATCTCCGTAAAGATCACTGCAAGTGTGACTGTAATCTCCATCCATGAGGGGTAATAGTGGTTTACCGAGTCCCATTTGAAGCCTATTACAGATATATTCAGCCTGTTGATTATTATTCCGGCCATCGTGATCAGGGCGGCGATCTTGATCAGTGTTATATGCCTTTTCCTGTAGCTTATAAAGTAAAGAATCATGGGCAGCAGCACGAAGCCAATCATCTCGGTAAGATACCAGTAACCCATGGGTGTGTTAAGCAGGCCCCAGCGTTTCTCATGCACGAAGACAAGCACATTCAGCGTGAAGTATGCGAACATGGCAACGGCACATATCTTGGAGAGGCTGTGCAGGATCCCGTGATGAGCCTTATGATTGGCTTCACTGATCTGGTCAGCAAAGACACGTTGGCTTAGGGAGCCTTCAAAGATCACCATTGAGAGCCCGGCGAAGGTGCTGGAGACAAAGAACATTATAGGTATGAACTCGGAGTACCACAGCGGGTGTATCTTATCCTTCGCCATTAGAAACAATGCTCCCAGGCCGGACTGGTGAAGGGTTGACAGGGTTATTCCGAATATTACCGCTCCGAGGGTCATCCCCGACAGAATCTTTCGTGCCCGTTTTGCACCAAGCCATTCTGCCACAGCAGGGGAGAATTCTATCAGTTCGGCTATCATGTAAAGAAGGAAATGCCAGGCTACCAGGAAGAGAACCGAACTTGTTCCAAAGCTGTTGCCGATTATCGGATTGACAACATTCCACGGTCTGCCCAGGTCAAGCAGCAGGGCTCCTGCATAAAAGAGATAAGCGAGAAAGCCATTGAGAACCGTCACCCTTACAATCGAGTGGAACTTCTTCATGTTCAGAATATAGACCATGAATGTGATGACGTAAGCCCCTCCGGCGAATGCGACGCCGGTAACGACGTCAAATCCAATCCACAGTCCCCACGGCACCTCCTGGGTGAGGTTGGTTATTGACCCGATTCCTTTCCAGAAGCGTATCACTATAAGGATTACGCCGGTAATTATTACCGGTATGGAAATGATGTTGAAAGGAGTCAGCAGCTTGCCTTTTGGTTTCAGTTCGCTAAGGATAAACTTCCAGGTACTGTTGCTGCTTATCTCCGGGCTTGCAGTATAATTCATATTACTCATCCACGTCTTCATTCAGGTTGTCACTGTTGTCTTTTGTAGCCTGGTGCAGTCCAAGCAGAATTGCGGGCCACAGTACAAATATTGATGGTACCGCATAGAGGAATCCTTTTGTAAGAGCAGGATAGGAGGATTTCTGGAGGGAAGTATTGAATCCGAGTTCTTTGAAAGGCACGGGAGAGAGATAGAGCCAGCCTGTGCCTCCTGCCTCATCTTCCCCGTAGATCTGGTCATGATACTGCCCGGGATTATCGTGGATTCTTTTTCGGGCTTCGGCTATGAGTTCCCGACGGGTGCCGAAGACGATTGCCTCAGTAGGGCACTGCTCTGCGCATACGGGCATAATTCCTTCTTTGACCCGTTCGAAGCACATGTCGCACTTTACTATTTTGGGATTAGGGCTGTGATATTCGAATTTCGGTACGTCGAAGGGGCAGGAGACCATGCAATAACGGCATCCCATGCATTTATTTGCCCTCCAGGAGACGGGGCCTTCTTCGTTCTTGAGCATGGCTTTTGTGAGGCATGCAGCCGTGCAGGCAGGGTCATTGCAATGCATGCACTGACGCTTGACATACACCTCTCCCTTGCTTGTCTGGTAGGCATTGATAACTGTCCTTCTTGTCTCATCCATCTTGCGCTCCACGCCGGCAGCAGGCAAATCCTCGAAAATTGGTGTCGGCAGGCCGTGTGCCTCAGCACAGGCAAATTCGCAACCCTGGCATCCGGCACAGCGGGTTGAATCATAGAGCATCCCGACAAATTCGGGTTTGTCTCCTGCCTGTGGTGCAGCACTGATCCGGCTTCCTGTTGCGAGAGTAATGCCGGTGACCCCGAGTGCCTTGAAGAACATTCGTCTGTCTATACTCATAATGGTTTCAATATGATGAATTGAATCAAGCGATTGCAGATAAACGGTATAAGGGTTTCTGGCATTTCAGCCGGATACATGGTTACTGGTTCATGAACCTGATCTGGAATTCTTCCCATACCTCAGGCCCGAATTCATCGAGAAGGCCCTCTTTGAGTTCACCGCCGTCCTGAAGCACCACATGAGCAAGCCTGACATCATTCTTGCCAGTCACTGTTGCCAGGAAGTCCCTGATTTGAGCGAATTCCTCAACTATCTGTTCCTTGTACTTTGTTGCTGCAGTCAAGAGGCGCGATTCATTAAGCCAGTTTTCAGGCTCGATCCCGTATATCCAACCCTCTGCATAAGGGGAGGTGCGAAGCAGAGCCGTGTCGCCGGTGAGCCTTTCATTCCTTGAGACTATTGTGCCACTGACAGGTGAGATGATGTCCAACTGCTTGCCTCTCTGGATTACCGATGCAAGGCGTTCGCCCCTGCGGATCTTTTCGCCCGTTGT
Source organism: Bacteroidales bacterium (assembly GCA_034002785.1). GTDB lineage: Bacteria > Bacteroidota > Bacteroidia > Bacteroidales > VadinHA17 > SR-FBR-E99. Next base: position 29,337 of record JAVEZX010000006.1, on the reverse strand, counting down.
CCTGAGGGTGATACGGGAAATCGTTCCCGTGACATGCTGCAGAAAATCGTCAATTCCCAGCGTAAGGGTTCCGTTTTTCTCCATAAATGCCCATGTATGGCTTTTACCGTACAGTATCCCGGCCGGTGCTGTTACTGTAGCGGGTCCGAAGGATCCAAGGGCAACAGGTTGATCAATGAAGACAGCCTCAGTAGCGTGCGATCTTATTATGCGGTAGAGGAGGTATGAAATAAGTGAGACTGCTGCTATCACCCCTGCTATCCATATCCATGCGCCGGCGCCAGCCTTACGGTGATCAGCGGCCCGGATTAATTCTGTCTCAGGGGCGAGCATTTCTCTCCTGACCATTCCCTCTCCGCCCGGAAGCGCAGTAAAACCAGCCTCAGCTATTAACTCCTGCCCGCCTGATAAAAGCCAGCGGACGAAGTCAGCCTGAATCCCTTCGGCAGGCCTGGTATCCGAGGCACAGAAGATGCTGCTGCAGAGTTCTTTCGGGTACTTTCCAATATATACACCACGGTTGAAGCTGTTATAATCACCGTAAAACTGCTCAAAATAGTCAGATTGCCCGTTGGCATTTACATCAATGGGGATGATTCCGATGCCTTCCGGAAGAGCTGTTCCTGCTTCACCGGTCAGGGAAGCCAGCCTGCAGAAGAGGATCATTCCGGGATTATTTTTCAGAAGGTCAGTTATCTTTTCAGTTGCGGAGAGGCGTGATGCACTGATTGCTCCTGCTTCAACACCGGCAAAGCGGGCGAGTGCCCCGACAGCCGCATCATCTGAAGGTACAACGGTTTTCACCGACAGGGTACCGTTGTTCTCCAGCAGCCTGCCCCAGGTCAGGGGAGTATTGGCTGTCAGCAGAACGCCGAACATATCCGGGTTAATTCCTTTTGACATTATTGCGTCATGGAAGGGATTTGCAGTACTCGTCACCGGGACCAGTATGTCACGTGCAACTATTACCTTCCACTCACCCTTCATGTCAGCTATGTCAGCCGGCGTGGCTGAAAAGAACCTGAGATCTGCCTGCCCGGCCTCTGCTGATGGCAGCAGGGTCACCACACTGCCGGGGTTCTCTGACAGGAATCCCTTCACCCATGATTCTGCAAGATTTCCGATCTCCGGTGCAGCAGACAAGGTGAGAGATTCTGTATTGCCGTCCGTACGGCTTTCTGATTGTGCCTGTACATTCAGTATTGCTCCCTGAAGCAGTAGCAGACTTGCGATAATTGAGATAACTCTTTTCATGATATACTTATTTGTTCTCTGATCACTTTTCCGGAACAGGCTATCCAAGAAGCATGCCAATCCTCGTAACAAACAGATATACAGTATAATAAGAAAACAAATTGTCATACCGTACTCATAAATGTGTTGAAAAAATACACATCTAGAATCACTAATAATTACAAAAGACACTAAATCAATTTGTTGGCAACATGTTTAAAAAATACACATATGTATAAAAAAACAACATGTCTTTTTGAAGACGCTGTATGTCAATTAATAAGAATTTGGATGGTTACGGGTTATCTGAGAACATTGAGGCATGGTTGTATGTTTTTAGTCATCCGGTTGTACATGGACACCACTTTATCTATATTTGTTATTGATGAGCATTAAACAAGAGAGCCGGCAAATTGATGAGCAGACCTGATAATCAGATAATAGTAATCTTCGGAGGCCGGGGTGACCTGGCCATGCGAAAGATTGTGCCGGCGTTGTATGCTCTTGAGAAACAGGGGCTGATGCCTGAGAGGTATGCCATTGTGGCTACCGGAAGAAGCAAGCTTGAGGATGCCAGGTACCGTTCAGAGGTCATTGATGCTCTGGGTGATGACAGTGGCGGAAAGGGGCAGGATGCTGCGGCGCATTTTGCGGGTTCGTTTCATTACATCTCTGTTGACCCTTCAGTATCGGGTGATTTCAGCCTTCTTTCAGAAACCCTTGCCAGTCTGAGAAAAGAATATGGAATCTTATCCAATACTCTTTATTATCTCTCTCTTCCTCCGGAGATATATGATGACATCTCCGGAAACCTGGCGCTTGCCGGCCTGAATGTTCAGGATGATGGCTGGAAGAGGATGATAATTGAGAAGCCGTTTGGCTATGACTTTAAGAGTGCAGTTGAGTTAAACAGGATCCTGCTTGCCAGCTGGGAGGAGAGCCAGCTTTACAGGATTGATCATTACCTGGGCAAAGAGACGGTTCAGAATATCCTTGTAACCAGGTTTTCAAACGGAATTTTTGAACCGCTATGGAACCGCAACTATGTTCATCACGTTGAAATAACATCCTCCGAGAGTCTGGGGGTAGAGCAGCGCGGTTCATATTATGAGGGTACGGGAGCACTCCGGGACATGGTGCAGAACCACTTGCTGCATCTTGTCGGATTTATTGCAATGGAGCCTCCCTCCTCAATCGATTCGACATCAATCAGAAACGAACTTGTAAAGGTCTTTGAATCGCTGCGTCCCATAAAGCCTGAAGAAGTTGGCAGTGTGGCTATCAGGGGTCAGTACACCGGAGCTCATGTGAGGGGTGAATGGCTGAAGGGTTACCGTGAGGAGGAGGGTGTTGATCCCGCTTCCATGACAGAAACCTTTGCTGCGATAAAATTTTACATCGACAACTGGAGATGGGGAGGTGTTCCCTTCTACATCAGGACCGGTAAGAGGCTTCCTACACGTGTGACTGAAGCCGTGATCCACTTCAAGCCTACTCCTCATTATCTGTTCTCAGGGAAAGGCTCCTGTGATGGATGTAATCAGTTGATAATAAGAATACAGCCTGATGAAGGCATCCTGATTAAGTTCGGGATGAAGATACCGGGTGCCGGATTTAACGTCAGGAACGTAAACATGGACTTTCATTATTCTGATCTTGCAGCAGGTTATATTCCTGATGCATATGAGCGCCTGATATACGATTGCATGAACGGAGACTCCACTCTTTACACCCGCTCAGATGCCGTTCTGGCCGCCTGGAAATTCCTCGATCCTGTGCTGCAGGCATGGAAGAATGACCGTTCGGTGCCTGTCTACGGTTATCCGGCCGGAACGTGGGGTCCCGAAAATTCCGATGACCTGATTGAAGAACCGGAGCTGACCTGGCGCTATCCTTGTAAAAATCTTGCAGATGATGGTGTTTATTGCGAATTATAATTAGTTTTATATCCTGATTATCATACATCATGTCACATTCAGTCAGAGTGTTCCCAAACCGTGAAGCCCTGGCTCAAAGTTTTGCGGCGATATTGATCAAGGATCTGGACCGCATCGAGCCTGATCATTTCTATACAATCGCGCTGTCAGGCGGATCAACGCCTGAATATATCTTCCGCTATCTGTCGGAAAACTATGCCGATAGGATCAGCTGGGAGAAGCTGCTTGTATTCTGGGGCGACGAACGGTGTGTGCCCCCTGAGGACGACGAGAGTAACTACAGGATGGCTTATGAAAGCCTGCTCCAGAACGTTCCGATACCTGATGCAAACATCTTCAGGATTCGAGGAGAGGATGACCCTGCAACTGAAGCAGGGCAATACTCGGAACTGGTGAGCAGCACCGTGCCGGAATACCGTGACCTGCCTCAGTTTGACCTTATGCTGCTGGGACTGGGTGATGACGGTCATATTGCGTCAATCTTTCCTGACAGGACGGATCTCTTCACCACAAGTCAGCTCTTCGAAGTGGTTTCCAGGCCTGACAGAAAGCAGAAAAGAATTACCGCTACAGGCCGGTTGATCAACAACTCATCTAAAATTTATTATATTGTAACCGGAAAGGGGAAGGCATCAATTGTGTCACAGATAGTTGAAGGGAAGAGCGGTTCTGAACTCTATCCGGCTTCCAGGGTTATGCCCGGGTCAGGTCATCTGGTCTGGATGCTTGATACGGAAGCAGCATCAATGCTTAAGGTCGGGAAAAATCAATAATTAATAAATATCAGTGTATGATCGCAGGAATACTAAGGGAATCCGGAGGTGAAAAGAGAGTTGCACTACTTCCCGGAGAGACCGCAGCTGCAATAAAGCTTGGTCTGAAGGTCGTAGTGGAGGCCGGTGCCGGTAACGGAGCTTTTACGACTGATGAAGAGTACATGTCAGCCGGTGCTTCAGTTGCTTCGAGAAAAGAAGTTATCTCAGGGGCAGATCTGTTATTTACGGTAAATCCGCCTGTCTCGGACGATATCTCACTTTTCGCGGAGGGGCAGATACTGTTTACTGTTCTGGATCCCACTACCAACAGGGAGTGGCTTGAGAAGGCGCGTACGAAGGGACTTACCGTTTTGGCGCTGGATCTTGTACCCCGCATCACCCGTGCTCAGTCGATGGATATCCTCTCCTCAATGGCAACGGTGGCAGGATACAAGGCGGTTTTGGAAGCTGCTTCAATGTTGCCCAGGTTCTTTCCGATGTTCATGTCGGCTGCAGGGACAATCAAACCCGCAAGGGTTCTCATCCTGGGTGCCGGTGTGGCGGGACTTCAGGCTATCGCGGTAGCACGTAAGCTTGGGGCCGTGGTGGAGGTGTTCGATGTTAGGTCGGCCGTCAAGGAAGAGGTTAAGAGTCTGGGGGGTAAATTTATAGAAGTGGAAGGTGCAAGGGAGGATGCGGCTGCCGGTGGCTACGCGGTTGAGCAAACCGATGAATTCAGGAAGAAGCAGCAGGAATTGATTCAACAGCGCGCTGCTGCTGCTGATGTAATTATTGCCACTGCCCAGATACCTGGCAGAAAGGCTCCGGTGCTTGTACTGAAGGAGACAGTGGCCCGTATGAAACCTGGTTCCGTAATAATTGACCTTGCAGCATCTTCAGGAGGTAACTGCGAACTGACCCAAAACGGAAAAAATGTGATTGAAAATGGTGTTACAATCGTTGGCAGGTCTGACTACCCTGCAGCCATGTCATCAGATGCAAGCAGGATGTTTGGGAATAACATAATTAACCTGCTCAAAATCATGACTGACCGTGAGGGGAATGTAAGGCCAGATCTTTCTGACGAGATAGTGGCGGGCACCACGGCTGTGAGCGGAGGGGAGTACCGCAGCCCAAGAGTGAAACAGGTATTGGATATTAAACTGAACTGAAAATGGAAGGAATTCTGGAATTCTTCATGGCAAACAGGGGTACCATATATATGGTGATACTGTCTGTTTTTCTGGGTATTGAGGTAATAAGCCATGTCCCGGCAATACTTCACACCCCCCTTATGTCGGGTGCAAACGCCATTCACGGGGTAGTTATAATCGGGGCAATAATCGTCATGGGTCATGCCGAAACTACCGGTGCCATGATACTCGGGTTCCTTGCGGTGGTTCTCGGAACCCTCAACGTGGTAGGGGGATTCGTCGTTACCGACAGGATGCTGGAGATGTTTAAGAAAAAGAAGTAAACAATCAGGCTCTTATACCTACAAACTACTGCCACATGAATGACGTTACTCAGTTTTCAGCAGGTATCTCGGTACTCGAAATATCATACATTCTGGCTTCAGTCCTTTTTATAATAGGGCTTAAGAAGCTCAGCCACCCACTGACTGCAAGAAGGGGGAACATAATGGCTGCCGTTGGCATGATTCTGGCCATAGTGGCTACCATCCTCTTCCATGAAAAGGACGGTGAACCGATTGGCAACCTTGGATGGATACTGGCAGCAGTAGCTGCAGGCACGGCAATTGGATGGATAATCGCCGTCAGGGTTAAGATGACCGCGATGCCACAGCTGGTATCATTCTTTAACGGTATGGGAGGTGCAGCCGCAGCGCTGATATCCCTGATGGAGTTTCCGCATGTCAGCCAGGAACTGATGATGAAGTCCGGCATGGCAAACGGCCATGTGCTGGCCATCCTGCTGGGACTGGTCATAGGATCTGTTTCATGGGCAGGGAGCATGATCGCCTTTGGAAAGCTGGACGGAAAAATAGGAGATCTCCGGGTCAAAGCCATGAAGTTTGTCAACCTGACTATTCTTGCAGCAATAATCGGATTTGTTGTTTACATAATGACCCGGGATGTTGCTGCATCTGCCGATCTGACACATCTGGCGGTAATACTGTTCGTTGTATCCGTGGTCTATGGCGTGCTGTTCGTAATGCCCATTGGTGGTGCCGATATGCCTGTTGTGATCTCTTTGCTCAACAGCTTCACCGGTGTGGCGGCAGCCATGGGAGGTTTTCTCTACAGTAACCAGGCGATGTTAACGGGAGGTATCCTGGTAGGCTCGGCAGGGACAATCCTTACAATCCTGATGTGCAGGGCCATGAACCGTTCATTGCTGAATGTGATAATCGGGGTATTTGGCGGTGGAGGAGCTTCAGTAGCAGGCGTTGCCGGTACTGTAAAGGAGATAACAGTGTCTGATGCTGCAGTGCTTCTCAGCTACTCCAAGAAGGTTGTAATAGTGCCCGGGTACGGTCTTGCAGTGGCACAGGCGCAGCATATATGTCATGAGCTCGACAAAATGCTTGATGAGAAGGGTGTTGAGGTGAAATATGCAATTCACCCGGTGGCCGGACGAATGCCAGGACACATGAACGTTCTTCTTGCCGAGGCTGATGTGCCCTATGAGCAACTGGTGGAGAGTGATGAGATCAACCCTGATATGCCCAACACTGACGTTATTGTAGTCATCGGAGCTAACGATGTGGTTAATCCTGCAGCGGAGGATGATCCGTCCAGCCCGATATACGGCATGCCCATCGTAAGGGCTCGTGAGGCCAGGAACATAATCGTAATGAAACGCGGGATGGGCAAGGGCTATGCAGCAATTGAAAACATGCTCTTCTTCAATGACAAAACCCGAATGCTCTTCGGAGATGCCAAGTCAACTCTCCAGGCACTGGTGAGTGAGGTGAAGGCGCTGTAAAAGAGCACTTTTATATCTGTCTGTAATTTTGTGTCGTTTTAGTTAAAATGTAAAAGAAATGTTCAAAAGATCCTTGCTGGCTCTCCTGGTGCCATGGCTTAGCATTTCAGTTCTATCCGGTCAGAGCTATTTCAAGCCCGGATACATCATCAGCCATGAGATGGACACCACTTACGGCCTGATTGATTTCCGGGGAGGGGATTTCAACTATGCCAGTTGCGTTTTTATCTCGGACAAGGGGGAGGATCCTCAAATCTTGTATCCCGGATCCATATACGGTTATCGGTTTACTGACGGGAACTACTACATCTCAAAGAGAGTCGACACTGAGAAAGGCCCTCAGGATCGTTTTATGGAGGTCCTGCTGTCCGGGAAAATTACCCTGTATCATTGGCGTGTCTCCCAAAAGGATTACAATTTTTACATTGAGACACGCAATGGAGAAATGCTAAGGCTTTATGAAAAGGAGAGCGTGGTCAGCAGCAGGGAGAGTGGACAGGCTATCCGCAGGATGAAGTATTATGTGGGAGCGCTGGGATACGCAATGTCAGATGCGCCGGTACTTTACGGGTTGATTGAAAGGGTTAGCCTGCAACAGAGAGACCTGGTGATGCTGCTGGAGAAGTATCATAATACTGTCTGCGATGAGATGGACTGCATTACTTACATCAAATCATTCCCGACACTTAAAATACGGTTTGCGCCATTTGTTTCCTGGCAAATGGAATGGCTGAACATAAACGGTCCGAATGATTATGCCAGCCTGAAATACAAGGCAGCATATTATCCTTCTGCAGGCCTCAGCCTGGTTGCCTTCATGTCGGGATCAGGTGAGCGGTTCTCCCTAAGAACAGATATTTCACTGGGCAGCAGATACTTTTACGGTTTCGGGGTGGAGGAGGCCTATCAGGCAACACTTTACCGGGAGGCTCACCTGAAGCATACGGTACTAACAGGTGATATGAAGGTCAACTACACCGCACCTCAGGGGCGCATCAGGCCCTCGTACTCAGGAGGAATTTCATTACAGAAGAACTTTGCCGCCAGCCACAGAATTGATATGGATATAATGACTGCAAGTATTATAGAGCCAATGACATTCTACACTGATGCATGGGGCGGTCTATGGCTGGGTTTCAATGCCGGTGCCGGTTTCGAGACCAACCTCCTGCCGAAGGTTAATACATACTTCCAGATTCAATACAGAAATCTGTTCTATTTTGAGGATTCATCTGTGATTACATCAATTGGTCTGACCGCAGGACTAAAATTCTGACCGATGAAAAAAATATCATTCATTCAGATCCTGGTTATTGCGCTTTCCGTTATGAGTATGTCCTCATGCAGGAAAGAGCAGTATCATTATAAAGGTATTCCCGAGGTACAGACCACGGACGTTCAGGTACTTGACGGAATAGGTGCCCACTTCAAGGGCGTAATCCTGGCAACAGGCGAAACCAAAGTGCTTCAGCACGGATTTGCCTGGTCTACCAGAGAGTCAGATCCGCTGGATTTAACCTACAAAGCCCTGCTCGGGCCAGCAGAAGAGGCAGGTGCATTTGAATTCATCACCCAGGCTCACATTCTTGCCGGTCAGAAATATTTTGTGAGAGCGTTTATTCAGACCAGCACACATTTGGTATTCGGGGAGACGCTGACCTTTACAGGCACCGGCAGCCTGGGACCGGTAATAAATTCGATAACACCGGCTGAAGGTATTGCCGGTGATACTGTTGTTGTAAGGGGCAAGTACTTCTCAACCTTCAATAATGCAAATAAGGTGCTGTTTGAAACCCAGCTTCTGGAACCTATCTCCTCAGACGAGGACGAGATGAAGATTATTATTCCTTTTGGTTCGTATGGGAAAAAGAAGGTGAGTGTTCAGGTGGAGGGTATTACCTCAACAGGAGAAGTTGAATATGATGTTTTAAGAGAAGTCCTGACCGTTTTCGAGCCTGTGACGGCAGCATTCGGTGATACAATTACCCTGTACGGAGAGAGACTTTGCATTTTAGAGGACCACGTTACTGTTTCCTTTAATGATGTGGTGGCAGACATAACCGAGATCCACAGAAACTACTACAAAGTAACAGTTCCTTCCACCAGCACCCAATCTCATGCAGTAATTTCAGTTAAAAGCTGGGGGTCATCATCATACGCTGATCAGTTTATGCTCAGACAGGTAAGTGTCGAAAGCATCTCCACCGGTATTCTTCATGCAGCCGATACTCTCACCCTATTCGGAGCCGGGTTCAATCCGGTTCCCTCCATGAACAGGGTAAAAGTAGGGGAAGAGTATGCCACGCCGCTGACTTGCAATGGTTCAAGCCTTAGGATACTGGTGCCATGGTCCCTGGAGCCGGGAATATATGATCTTACAATAACAACGATAGATGACCAGCCGGTTACGTATCCGGATATGATCGAACTGAGGACACAGTGGAAGAGATTGCCTGACTTTCCGGGGCTTCCTCGCAACGATGTGGCAACATTTGTGATTGGAAACAAGGCATACGCAGGTACCGGAGTGGGTGCCGGGGAATTGCTTGGGGATATGTGGGAGTTCGATGCGGGAACTGCTGCATGGACCCGTAAAAATGACTTTCTCCGGGCAACCACCGAAGTTGTCGGATTTTCCGGGTCGGGTACCGGCTATATGGCAGACTTTGAGGCTTATGACTATCCCAGGTGTTCCCTTATCGCCTATAACCCGGTCTCTGACAGCTGGGAGACGAAGTCACCATTGCCCTCAGATAATTATGACGGCAAGGGGACCGGTTTCATTATAAACGGTATGCTCTACATAATGAAAAGTACCTTCACATACGGGTACACTATTTCATTGGATTCCTGGAGTTATGTAACCCTAATTAACAACTTCTACTTTCGGAACGGTGTAGCCTTTTCTGATGGGGATTATGGCTATTTCGGGATTGGCATGGAAAAGGGGAGTACAAATACGACCAGGTGGTACCGTTATAACCCGGGGACAAAACAGTGGCGGTCGAGGGCGGATTTTCCAGGTGAAGCAAGGAACTCAGCCGTGGCTTTTTTTCTTCCCAACGGAAAGGGTTATGTCGGCCTGGGTTACTCTTCATCCGGAACGTACCTGAAGGACTTCTGGGAGTATGACCCTGTTAATGACAGGTGGAAACGGCTGTCTGACTTCCCCGGGGAGGGAAGGGCTTCAGCCGGAGCTTTCGCCATAGGTGAGCAGGGTTATATTCTTACTGGCAAAAATATAGCGGACCTGCAAGACTTCTGGATCTTTGATCCCGCTGCCCTTGATTTCTGACAACCGTAAGAAGACTATTCTGCCCTTTCCTGTATTACTGCCGATATATGTCCCCAGTACCTCAGGTGGAACTTCAGGCTCTTTTTATCAAGCATAGAATGCAGGGTAGCAGGTGTGTCTTCGGGTGCGAATCTGACCAGGGCACGGTCCTCATAAAGGGCTGAAACCTCAGGATGGAATTGCACGGAGAAGACATTGGGATACTTCCGGTGGACAATTCCCTCGATTATTCTGCCGTCGTCCGAGCGTGCCGTCACCTCAAATACCGGTGCAAGCTCATTTATTGCCTGGTGATGGCTGCTGTAGACAATGGGCTGTGTCTTGCGAGAAACCTTTACGGTCTTTCCGAAGAACCTGTTATCTGTGAACCTGACCGGATGCATGTTGATCCCCATAAAGTCCTTGTCATCCCTTATGTTCTGCCAGTAGTTGCGGTGCAGGTTCCTGCGGTTTATCAAAACATGCGTCTCAGGCTTTGTGCTTTCATATACCTGAGCCGGAATATCCTGCCAGAGCGTGCCGCCTGCTGCAACGTTCATTGACTGCAGGCCGAGGCAGAATCCGGTAACCATATATCCGGGGTTATCTTCAAGGTAAGGTTTGTGTGTTGCATTTCGTGTGCTGCCCAGAAGATGAAAGAGGAAACTGACCTCGAAATAGTGCCTTCCGGGATCGGTGGTTTCCGAATACCAGTTCTCCTGCCCGTAGACGGCCGGGGGGATGTCCTGTCCCCCGAAAAAGATGATTCCCTCCGAGTTGCTGAAAATCTTTCTGAAGTCATCACTGCATGGATTTTGTTTGTATACCATCTCTTCCGTCAGCGGAGCGTTTACCTCATGCAGGTGGAAGCGGGTCAGTCCGTTGTCAGCAATATACTCGGCTGATTTACTGAAGTCGTACTCCTGGCTCGAGTGGTAGACACCGACGAAATCGATCATCCCGGGATCAGTATTGAGGATCCCGTTGTTCAGCAGGAAAGTTACCACACCAATGTTGCCGGCTGTGGGGTTTACAAGTATTACATACTTTTTGTCCTTGCTGAAGTCGCCCCTGAAAAAATCCTGCGAAAAGAGGGAGACTGACAGTAAGGTTAGCGTGACGAGCAGAAGGAACCTTTTCATAACATGATTTATTTATACACAAATGTACTGTTTATTCACCTGTAATCCGTTCAGCAGGGTTGAGGTAGCCGGTCCTGGGGCTGGCGGTGCTGAATTCCGTGATCAGATCCCAGACGCCGGGTATCTGAACCGACAGGCGTTTCAGCACATCATCCGGTATTGATCGCCTGCTAAACGGTACCACCTTCACATATTCCTGTATTTCGCAAGCCTTGCGTCCGTATTTATATTCGTAGGTAAATGAGCCGTCATCCCGAAGCTTAACTTGCTTGTTGCGTTGGTTCGGTACACTGATATAGAATTCGCTTCCTTCGCCGGTGCCTTCGTTCAGCAACTGAAGTGAAGCCAGGTGTTCGTAAAGCTGGTCGGCAACCTCCACCGCAGGATTTACCAGTATCAGATCCTGTGCGATCAGTGACCTGTAGATATATTCGCCGTTTTCCCTGTAATCCCTGAGCCTGTTGAACTCGTTCCTGAATGTTTCAATGAAAAACGGGTAGTGAGTGCATGCCAGCACCACCGAATTCAGGGGAAGTGCTCCGTCGGTCTTCCTGATCTTTTCCATCAGGGAGACAACATGAAAGGCGATGTAGTTTTCGACTGAGTTTATCTGGATATTGCCCGGCGCTGCAGCATCGCCTTCGAAGAGCATGGCGCCGTTGCTGAGGTCAAAGTCATACCTGTTCCAGAGCTCCTTTTCGATTTTCATATCTCCGGAGCCGGATTCAGTGGGGCCTTTGTAATCTGCGCGGGGAGAGGTTGCTTTCCGGTCTATTGCATCAGGACTTCCGTCGATTGCCTCTGCAATGCCGATGCCTGCCTGCTGGAAGACCCTGATATTTTCTTCCTGTCCGTCGTTCCTGTTTATAAGAATAATAGCCTCCGGATATGCTCCTGATTTTACGGTTCCGTCTGTAGCCATCACTGCTATGGTTCCGTCCTCGCCCGGGGTGAAATTTCCGAAGGCTCCCCTTGCTCCGGCATCTATTACCCCGATCACACCAATATCAGAGCCTGCCTCTGAAAGGAATCTCCTGACCGTATCCAGGGCATAGGCAGTGGCCGTATTGCAGGCTATTACTATAGCCTTGACCGGCTTCTTGTCAGTCTGCGGGGAAGTGGCATCTCCGGAACGATAGTATTTGTTACCCAGCAGGAACTGCACATCCTTTATCACATGTTCAATGAGGAGTTCTGTGTTGTTCTCCAGGGAGTAGCTGCCATAGGGCATGTTTGCCAGGTCTCCCATATAGATGTATGACTCATGGGCCAGTCCTTCGTGCTGAACGATGTCGGCCATCACTGACAGCCCTCCTGTTCCTGAATCAAAGACTCCCACAGGCAGAGTTGGGTCATTTACGGGATATTTCTTAAAATCGACGAAGTAGAAGCTGTTACTGTGATTAAGGATCGCATCCTCAATGCTGGCCGGCCTGCTGCACGAGATGCATAGCAGGGCCAGCAGCGGCGCAACAAGGCTAAGGCTGTTGAATGGCTTACGTTTCATGGCGAACAGGATTTCCCTGGTTTGGTCAGCGTGAAATTAGCATCAAAAGGGGATAATCGCAACCACTTCTGCTGAAGAAGCATATAATGGGTTTCATATTATAGTCCGGCAGACATATCCAGACAACATCCTCCTTTAGCCGGTAGACAGAAAATAAATTTTTGGATATCGGGATCCTTGTATTTATAAAACAGTTATTTTTGTTTCGTCATTTCCCGAAATGAAATGGAATCAAAGCAGGCCAGGAAAAAATACTACACTGACGACCAGGAGAAGATGGCGAGATATGCCAAGGCACTGTCGCATCCGGTAAGGGTGTTTGTCATGGACTTTCTGGCAAACAATCTGGACAAGTGCTGTTACAGCGGTGATATGGCAGAGGAGCTGCCTATTGCCCGGTCTACTCTTTCGGAGCACCTGAAGGAACTGAAGAAGGCGGGGCTTATACAGGGAGAGATTAATCCTCCTTATATCAAATATTGCATCAACCGGGAGAATTGGGATGAGGCAAAATTTTTGCTGAACAGATTTTTCAGGAGATAAAAAATTTACGGCAGTATTTCGCCGTTTTACGAAATATTAAAGGAGAGATAAAAATGGAAATCAAGATTCTGGGCCCTGGATGCCCCAAATGCAAGACACTGGAGAAGCTTACCCGCGAGGTGGTGGAAGAGAGCGGCATTGATGCAACTGTGACCAAGGTGGACGACATAGTGGCAATAATGAACTACGGGGTGATGACAACACCGGCGCTGGTGATTGATGAAAAGGTTGTGGTGAAGGGCAGGGTTCCGTCGGCTGAGGAAATTAAGAGATTAATAACCGCATAAAACTGTACCGAGATGAAGAAACTGTTACCGGTTTTTGCTGTTGTAGCGATAGTTGCAGCGGCAGTTGTAATTTTTGCCTTCAGGGGAGGTGATTCCCGCACAGCAGAAGAAGCTTATGGTTTTTCAAATGATAAGGTGGAGGTAATCTATTTTCATCTGACACGCCGTTGTGTCACATGCCAGGCCGTTGAGAACGTGGCCAGGGATGCGGTGAAGGAGCTCTACCCGGCTGAGGTTGAAAAGGGTACAGTTGTTTTCAGGACTCTAAACATTGAAGATAAGTCCTCTGAGGCTGACGCCAAACGGGTCAATGCCACAGGCCAGTGTCTGCTGATTGTCAGTGGCGACACGAGGATTGACCTTACAAGCGAAGGTTTCATGAATGCACGTAACAGTCCGGAGAAGCTGAAGGAAGAGATTAAGAAGGCTGTTGATCCGTTGCTCAGGGCATTAAAAACCAACTGATGGAGCTTCTGCAGAAGATACTCGAGAACTCACAGTATGCATTTCTGACGGCGGCAATCCTGGGACTGATGACAGCCATCAGCCCCTGTCCGCTTGCAACCAATATTTCAGCTATCGGCTTCATAAGCCGTGACCTGACCGACAGGAGGAGGGTTTTTCTCAACGGGTTGGTCTATACACTGGGCAGAGCCATTACCTATGTTGGGATTGCACTTATCATTTTTTTCGGGGCCAGCCAGATGGATATCTCAGGTTGGTTTCAGAAGTGGGGCGAAAAGGTTCTTGGTCCGGTGCTGATTATTATCGGCCTCTTTATGCTCGATATTATAAAGCTGAAACTGCCAGGAGGGACGGGCTCTCTGACTGAGAAGCTGGGAGAGAAGGGCAGGAAGAGTTACCTTAGCACCCTGTTGTTGGGGATATTGTTTGCGATGGCCTTCTGCCCGTACAGCGGCGTTCTCTATTTCGTCATGCTTATCCCGATGACGGTGGCGAGTGCTGAAGGCCTTTATCTTCCGCTGGTATTTGCTGTTGCAACAGGTATTCCTGTTATCATCTTTGCCTGGCTTCTGGCCTATGCTGTTGGTAATGTGGGCAAGGTATACAGCCGCATTAAGACCTTTGAGATCTGGTTCAGGAGAGTGGTTGCAGTGCTCTTCATAGGAGTTGGCATATGGTATATTTTTTCTGTGTGGTTTTAAATTTTTTTGAATGCTTATTTCGTGATTCTGCGAAATGAATAGAAATAATCTGAAATGGAATTGAGGAAAGAGATAAAGATCCTGTTGTGGATCATTGCGGTTTTTGTATTTGCGTTTTTCATGCCGATTGAAAGCGCCCGTTTCAATACGGCTATTGCGGCGACACTGGACCTGGTCAAGTGGTATGCCAGGGAGCATGTTGTTCTGTGTCTTCTGCCAGCCTTCTTCATAGCGGGTGTCATCTCGGTTTTTGTCAGTCAGGGATCAGTTATCAAGTATTTCGGCGCAAATGCGAAGAAATGGCTTGCATATACAGTGGCAGCCGTTTCGGGAACGATACTGGCAGTATGTTCATGCACCATCTTGCCGCTCTTCTCGAGCATACACAAGCGTGGTGCAGGCCTCGGGCCGGCAATCGCATTCCTGTACTCAGGGCCGGCAATAAACATACTGGCAATCATTCTCACTGCCCGTATTCTCGGCTTTGAGATGGGAGTTGCCCGTATCATAGGTGCTGTTACCTTTAGCGTGGTGATTGGTCTGATAATGTCTATGATATACCGTAAGGAGGAGCAGCAGAAAAGGGAGGATCAGATGCATATTGTTGCTGCACCTGAAAAGAGGCCCATATGGCAGACAATGACTCACTTCTTTACGCTGGTGCTCATACTCGTATTTGCAAACTGGGGCAGTCCGGCTGCCAGCGATACTTCCAGCGCGTGGTACTATATCTTTGCATACAAATGGTACATAACGGGATTTTTCAGCCTCGTGCTGGCATGGTCGCTGATTAAGATCCTTAAAATCAAGTGGCAGTGGGTGGCAGCTGCAGTAGTTTTAACGGCTCTGTCAGTGTTTTTGTCGAATTCCCTGATCGAAAGTGCAAAGCTGAGGCCGCTGGTGCCGATGGTAGTGGGCATCGCAGCGCTCAGTGTGATCACTCTTTTCGATAAGCGGGATGATGAGAACCGTGAATGGACATTATCCACCTGGGGATTTGCCAAGCAAATAATTCCTCTTCTGGGGATCGGCGTCGTGATTGCAGGGTTCCTTCTCGGATCGACCCATGACGGACAGAGCATCGCCGGCATAATACCAAATGAATGGATCGCCAGACTGGTAGGCGGAAATTCGATATTCTCCAACTTCTTTGCATCAATAGTTGGAGCCTTCATGTACTTTGCCACACTCACCGAAGTTCCTATCCTTCAGGGACTCATTGCCTCAGGAATGGGCAAAGGTCCTGCCCTGGCACTTCTCCTGGCAGGACCGTCACTTTCATTGCCCAATATGCTGGTCATCAGGGGTATTATAGGAACCCAGAAGACTGTAGTCTATGTGAGCCTTGTTGTTGTGATGGCTACCATATCCGGATTGATCTATGGGGGACTATTCTAGCAGGCAGTCAGAAGAAGCAACAGGTAAGAGGGAAGTCCGCTGTCCATAGCCGGCAGTCAGAAGAGGCAATATGCAAGATGCACTATAAATAGTTAACGAAATGAAAATACTGATTCTTTGTACGGGTAACAGCTGCCGGAGCCAGATGGCTCACGGCTTTCTGCAGTCGTTTGATGAGAACCTGCATGTCCGATCCGGCGGAACGGAGCCGGCATCAAGGATCAATCAAAAAGCGGTTGAGGTTATGGCTGACCTGGGAATTGACATCAGCCACCATACCCCGCATCTTGTTGATGAATATCTGGATGAGGAGTGGGACTATGTGATTACTGTCTGCGATCACGCCAACGAGACATGTCCGGCGTTTTTCGGCAGGGTAAAGCACCGGCACCATCTCGGATTTGAAGATCCTTCCCATGCCACCGGCACCCCGGAGTTCATTCACGGAGAATATATCAGGATACGTGATCTGATTCACGAGAAATTCCTGCAATTTTATAACGAAAATATCAAAGACCCCTCATGAATCCCTCAGACCTGAAGCTTATCGTACAGGAGAAGTACGGTAGAATAGCGACCTCAGATGAGTCCGCATCCGGCTCCTGCTGTGGCACATCCGGATGTTGCTCATCCGTAGGTATCAGTACATTCAATGAGAGCTATGATCATCTTGACGGGTATGTTCCTGATGCTGACCTCAGTCTCGGGTGCGGTGTGCCTGTTGATTTTGCGGAAATTCGTCCCGGCGATCGTATCCTTGATCTTGGCAGCGGTGCCGGCAATGACTGCTTTGTTGCCAGGTCACTGACAGGTGAGACAGGTCATGTGACCGGACTTGATTTTACGGAACCAATGCTCCGCAAGGCAGAGGAGAACAGGAACAAGCTGGGATATACCAATGTTGAATTCATCCGGGGTGACATTGAAGAGATGCCCTTGCCTGGTAAAAGTTATAATGTAGTGCTTTCCAACTGTGTTCTGAACCTCGTGCCTGACAAGGAGAAGGCTTTCAGCGAGATATTCAGGGTGCTTAAAAGCGGCGGACATTTCTGCGTCTCGGATGTGGTTGTAAAAGGAACACTTTCCGAAAAGGCACGCTCAGATGCAGAGCTATATGCAGGCTGTGTTTCCGGCGCATCAACAATGGATGAATACCTTGGATTCATCCGGGACAGCGGTTTTTCCGATATCATTATTCATAAGGAGAAGATAATTCAGATGCCGGACGGAGTGCTTGACTCAGATGATGAGCATAAGGGGAACGGAGTATACAGCATAACTGTTTCAGCCATCAAACCCTGAATCATAGACTGAGCACATCACCAATTCCCGGAAATAACCTTAATTCGCAAATCGCAATTCGCAAATCGCAAATCCAAACATGCCTTCAAAAAAACGTCTCAAACTGCTTGACCGGTATCTCACTCTGTGGATCATCCTGGCTATGGCAGCCGGGGTTGTTATCGGGTGGATCAGCCCTGAGATTGCCGGTTTCTGGAACAGCCTCTCGAGCGGTACAACCAACATACCTATAGCCATCGGCCTTATTGTCATGATGTACCCGCCGCTGGCAAAGGTGAAGTACGAAGAATTGCCTGATGTCTTCAGGAACACAAAGGTTCTCGGGCTTTCTCTTGTGCAGAACTGGGTCATCGGACCGGTGCTGATGTTTCTTCTCGCCATCCTTTTCCTGAGGTTCAACGTGGATTACATGTACGGCTTGATACTAATCGGTCTTGCCCGGTGCATAGCCATGGTGATTGTCTGGAATGACCTGGCGAAGGGTGATACCCAGTATGCCGCAGGACTCGTCGCCTTCAACTCCATCTTCCAGGTGCTGTTCTTTTCAGTATATGCATATGTATTCATCGCCATCCTGCCGGGATGGTTCGGGTTGCCGGTGAATGATGCCGTTGAACAGATCACAATTGGACAGATTGCCGAGAGCGTATTCATATACCTGGGAATACCCTTCCTGGCCGGGTTCCTGACGAGGTTCATCCTAATCAGAGTGAAGAGCAAGGAGTGGTACCACACGAAATTCATTCCGAAGATCAGCCCCCTTACGCTGATTGCATTACTGTTTACTATCTTCGTAATGTTCTCACTGAAAGGTGAATATATTGTTAAGATACCTCTCGATGTGGTCCGCATAGCCATTCCGCTTGTAATCTATTTCATCATCATGTTCTTTGTCTCATTCTTCATGAGCAGGAGGGCCGGGGCGAATTATGAGCAGACCACAACCCTGTCATTCACTGCGGCCAGCAACAACTTTGAGCTGGCTATTGCGGTTGCAATCGCGGTCTTCGGCATTAATTCAGGCGAGGCATTCGCTGCCGTGATCGGTCCGTTGATAGAGGTGCCGGTAATGATCGCCCTGGTAAACGTGGCTCTCCGGATGAAAACGAGATACTTCAGGCAGACCGAAGCCTGACGGGAGGGTATCTTCACAGGCCGTCCGGCTGACTGGTCGTCTGGCTGACACGGGAAGGCCGGGGGGACCTGTTAACGTCCGGTAAAGCTGTAAATTCCTATTTTCTGCGGAATAGGCGCGGAATGAATTTCGGCACCTCTCTCTGGTAGGATGAGTATTCCGGGTACTTGCTGCTGCTGATCTTCTCAGTCATAACCGAGCTGCCAACAAACAACAGCACCAGCAATACTGGTCCAAGCAGGGTAAAATTGATCCAGTTGCCCGAAGCAGCCACTCCGAACAGGTAAAAGCTGATCCATATAGCCTGTTCAGATGCGAAATTCGGATGCCGGACATATTTCCACAATCCCTCGGTCAGGAATCCCTTCTTAAATGAATCGCTGAATTCGTCCGCTTCAGACGATACGGACCGCTTCATTGTCTGGAACCTGAACTGCTGGTTATCTGCCACTGTCTCAGTTATGAGGAAGGTGAGCATCAGCGTTGCGGCCACAATATCTGTGACAGCCATTGGGGTGCCGGAATGCAGGGCGGCAAGCAATATTGGCGTGGTAAAGAGCAATATTATCATATTCTGATACAGGGAGATAAAGAGCAGATTGAATAACCCGAACCGCAGTCTGCCTTTAAGAGCGGAGCCTTCCCTGAGTATCTTCCACCTGTAATCCTCCTCGCCCTTCCAGGGGATAATATTGTATCCTCCCTTCCTGTGAAAATTATAACTGAGCCGAAGTCCCCACATGGTCACCAGCAAAGCCATTATTATTGTTCTTGCGGTGGGAAAGGCTGCAACAGTGATCCAGGCGTAAGCCGGTGGCAGCAGGCTCCATAGCTTGTCAACCTGGCTGTAGTTGCGTGTGATCTCGCTGACGATGAAACAAAGGGCAACAACGGCAAGCATCAGCGTCATCCAGAGAGTCACCAGGTTCTGAAAATCCGCATCATAACCTGAAAGCCATGATGGAGGCAGGATTCCCGATATGATTATTGTTGTCATGTTTTTATAAATTCGCCATAAATATGTATAAAAAATCGGAAATTCAGAACTTTTCGGTATTTGCTTTAATCATTAATAGTTGCTACTTTTATGGGTAATAGTCACAATCTGTAGTTCTGCAATATGAATTTGATCAGGTTTCTTTCTGAAGCGGCAAGCCGGTTGGCGCTGATTCTGATTGCCTTATGGATGGCAAAGGTTCCGGCAAGTGGCCAGGCAATAACACATGAAAGGGTGCATAAAATAGCCGGGGAATCAGTCTCACCCCAGCTCCATGGCAAGATTCTCAAGGTTCTTTTCGATGGGGTGGCAGACCTGTTTTTCGAGACTGAGGGAGCTACGAATTACTACTACATCACAGACATTAACGGACGGTTGTATACATTATCCGTTCCGCAGAAGGAGAGTGAGCTTACGACCTGGTCCGGACGACAGGGAGCGGTATCTGTCCTTAAGGTATTCATGCATGATGCGCCGGAACTGCATGGTCAGATTGAGTCCTGCAAACTGGATAAGTATGGTTTGACAGCATTGATGAATGCTTATCATGTTGCAGTAACAGGAGCAGATCAGGGAATCGAATATGAGTTACCGCCACCGGCGCTAATCCCTTACATAGGTATTTCCGGAGGCTATAATGCGGATCTTATTAAGGCCGGAAGCACGGGCGATTTGAGTGGGATGAAGCTGGATCCTGCATTTTATCCGACTGTGGGTATTTCAGTGGGGACAATCCTGCCCAGGATCAGCCGAAACCTTTCAATCACCTTTGACCTCTCTGCCGGCAAGCGCTATGTGTACGGCTACTACGACTCCAGGGACATAACCCAACCCAATACCATTATTTACAAAGAGCTTCATCTGCATAATTATCTGATTATGTCAGATTTACTGATTGGATACAATTTCGGTTCAGGCAGCATAAGACCTTTTGTGTCAGGCGGAATCTGCACACGGACAGTACTATCCGACCAATCAAGGATTGAAACGGATCTTAATATTGACCATGTGTTAATAATTTCAGATACAGATGATTATGTCACAGACGAAAAAACCAGCCTTGGAATGATGCTCTCCCTGGGCCTCTCTTATGATCTCTCTGATAAGATATCCCTGTCAACAGCGATTAACTACTCTGAGCTGTTTGTTGCTCCTTCATACTGGAAATACAGATCAGCCGGACTTGCAATCGGGGTAAATTTCTGATTTATGAGGCAGATAATTAAAATCGCAATAACAGCTCTGCTGATATCCTGTTCTTTCCTCTCATGTCAGAGCGAGAAGTTTACTGAAAAGGGGATACCCGAAGTCAGAACAAAAGGTGTCGAAATCCTACAGGACGGTGTCACTTTTCACGGAGAGATCATCTCTGAAGGGGGGAAGATGATTACCGAACACGGCTTTGCCTGGACAACCGACGGGAATTTCGGTACAGGAGATGTTGAATATGTTCTTCTTGGACCGGTGGAAGGTAAGACTCAATTTTCCGTGACCGTAAACAGTGCAATCGAAAAGGATGAGGTTTACACAATGAGGGCATTTATTAAGGCGGATGAAATGACCTCATACGGAAATGAAGTCACATTTGCCGGAAATGGGAGCAAACCTCCTGAATTGATATCTGTCACTCCGGCTTCTGCATTGGTAGGTGATACCGTGGTTATCAAAGGCAGGTATTTTACATATAATCCTGCAAGTTGTTCAGTGTTGTTTGATGACATTGAAGTGTTGGCAGAATCTTCAACAGCCGAAGAATTAAGGGTCGTTGTTCCCTGTTCAATGAACGGGACAATGACTATCCGTGTGTCCATTGCAGGCATTTTCTCTTCCAATGTTATCCAGTTCAACCTGAAAACTCCAACACTCCTGGGTTTTTCTCCCTCCTCCGGAACATTCGGAGATATTGTCACCCTGTCGGGAACCGGTATGCCTGCAGATACATCCTGTTTTGAAGTATTCTTTGATGAAGCAAAGGCAGTTGTGACTGAGGCTGCAGGAACCTATTGCAGGGTAAGGGTACCCACCGCGAATAACACTTCACCTGCCACAATTAAACTAAGGTGCTTTACGGAACTGAATTTCGCGGACAATTTCATCCTGAAGCAGGCGGTGATAACCAATGTTTATCCTCCCAGGGTATTCCTTTCACAAACGGTTATGATTTCCGGGGAGAATTTTAATCCTGACCCTAAGATGAACCATGTGGAGGTCGGAGGTTTTGAGGCTAATGTCATAAGCAGCACCGCCAGAGAGATCAGAATAAAGCTTCCATCAAGGCTGGAATCCGGGTACTATCCGGTAACAGTCACCACGTTAGCCGGATCACCGGTGACCTGGGACGGTGAGATAGAGGTGGAAAGGGCAACATGGACAAGAATGGCGGATTTCCCCCCTTCCGGAAGGGTGGCGGCAGCAGGCTTTACTGCAAGAGGCAAAATATATTTCGGTACGGGATTGGCGCCGGATCTTGATGCCAGGAGCGATTTCTGGGAGTATGATCCTGAAATCAATACCTGGACAAGGAGAGCGGATTTCCCGATGCTGATAACATATGCGACAGGCTTTTCAATAAACGATATGGGGTATTTTGCCATGGGCAAACTTAGTTCCAGCTATTACCGGACGCTTAACCGGTATGATCCTGTGAACAATTCATGGAAACCCATGAGTCCAAACCCCGGAGAGTCATCGAGCATGGATTCCCCCGGTTTTGTCATCAACGGTAAAGCCTATATTCCGGCTGCCGGCGAGATGTATGAATATGATCCTGCTTATGACCGATGGACACAAAAGTCATACCCTTATGCTCTCGGATATTTCGGCGGCGGTTCGGCGTTTTCAATCAATGGCAAGGGCTACCTTGGAGTTGGATGGGACCATGATAAGCATGCCAACGTCAGAGATTTTTTTGAGTATGATCCGGTGACGGACATCTGGACACAGAAAGCCAGTTTCCCGGGCACACTAAGGGATAATGCTACTTCCTTCTCTTTGCCGAACGGCAAGGGATATGTTGCCATGGGTTACTCAACAGCGAAGTCAGTATACCTTAATGATGTCTGGGAATATGACCCGGTGTCTGACAGCTGGACAAAAATAGAAGATTTCCCCGGAACGCCTCGTTTCGGAGCACGGGCTTTTGTTTACGGATCCGAAGCTTATATTATCGGAGGTTATGGCGGAATTTATGAAAAAGACATGTGGAGGTTTTTACCTTTAGGAGAATAGATATCTGACCCTGGCTATTATGCCGGATCATGATGCCTGACCACAATGATTCTGACCTGGAAATATTCTGACAAAATGTTGAAACATGGAAGCATAGGTTTTATATTTCTGTCTGTCAGCGTATTGCTCGCTGTATCGTGTCAGAAAGAAAAATATACTGACAAGGGAATTCCCGAAATAGACATGGTTGGCGTGACAGTGCTTAATGGAGGAGGCGTACTATTCGAGGGAAGAATCCTGTCCACGGGATCAGCAAAGGTACTGGAGCATGGCTTTCTCTGGGGCAGGGATAATCCAACACTCGAAAACTCAAATTATCTAACACTGGATACCGGGATTGGTACTGGTACCTTCTCCTGTGAGGTAATGGCTGATATTGAGGAGGGCAAAGTATACTACTCACGCGCATTCATTAAGACAGCTGGCCTGGTTTCATACAGTAATGTCATCTCATTTCTTGGCGGCGGAAGCGTTCGGCCGGAACTGGTCTCTGTTGTCCCTGGTGAGGCTGTGTGCGGCGATACAGTAATCATTAAAGGCAAGTATTTTTCCTTTACCGAGACAAACAACAAAGTCTGGTTTGACACAAGCCCGGCAAGGGTCCTTAATTCCGGCTCTGATGAACTTCAGGTGATTGTACCATCTGCAAAGGAACTTGCCATTAAAATAAAGTTGACAGTATCAGGGTACGAGTCTGTCAATGAATTGGAGTTCAATATTATGAGGCCTGTTCTGTCAGATTTCGAACCCCACACCGGAACATTTGGCGACATTGTTACGCTCCACGGCACGAATTTCTCCCTTGATACATCCTGTTTCAGTATATTTTTTAATGATGTCAGGGCCGAGGTACTGGAAGTTTCAAGGTCCCGGTACAAGGTCAGAGTGCCCTTTGAAAACAATATTTCACCTGCGGCAGTGCAGATAAAGCAGTTTAATAATTATTCTTTCAGTGAACAGTTCTCACTGAAAGCGGCGACAATTGGTGATATTTCTCCGGTTGTTGTCAAACAAGGTGACATAATTCATATTTACGGGGAGAATTTCAACCCTGTTGTCCGCATGAACAAAGTGATTATCGGCGAGGTGGATGCTGCTTTGATAAGCAGTACCTCTACTGAGATACTTGTTCAGGTGCCTCCCGTTTTGAAAGTAGGTGACCATACTGTAAAACTGAGTACCATTCAGGGCACATGGCTGGTTTGGGACGGAACTATTGAAGTCCAGTCTCCCTGGAGACAGTTACCAGATTATCCGGGAAACGCACGGTCCAGCGCGACTGTGTTTTCAACAGAATCAGAGGGTTTTGTCGGGCTCGGTCATGATGACAACTCAGCATTGCCTGATTTCTGGAAATATTCTCCGGCATCTGACAACTGGTCACGTATTCAGGACTTTCCGGTCTTTGGGCTGAATTATGCCACTGGTTTCGCAATTGACGGCCTGGGTTATGTTACTTGCGGAAAAATCGGAGACATATGGCTTAAGGAGCTTAACCAATATAACCCGGAGACTGGCATCTGGAATGGAATGACAATGAAACCAGGACAGGGATCAAGCATGAAAGCACCGGCATTCGTCATAAACGGCAGGGCTTATGTAGCTGCAGCGGAGGAGATGTATGAATATAATCCTCAAACCAATGGCTGGTTAAAGAAATCCTATCCATCGGCACTTCAATATTTTGGCAGCGGAGTTGCTTTTGCAATAGGGAACAAGGGGTATATGGGTATAGGATGGGTACACCAGCAGGGCAATAATACACCCATGTTATTTGAATACGATCAGTTGACTGACAAATGGACCAGGAAAGCTGATTTCCCGGGAACGCTGAGAAGCAATGCAGTTTTCTTCGCCTTGCCCAACGGCAGGGCTTATGTCGGACTTGGAACGACAATCAACAATCTATATCTTAACGACTTATGGGAATATAATCCCCTCACTGATTCATGGCTCAGGCTGGAGGACTTTCCCGGAACAGCCAGGTACAGTGCAGTTGCCTTCACAATCGGACAAAAGGCATATATAGGGTTAGGATACGACGGTAATCACAAGAGTGATTTCTGGGAGTTTTCGCCCGGACTACCCTTCCAGCTTTTGCCTTAAGTATTTGGCCGTATATGAATTATCGCAATTTGCGAGCTGCTCCGGTGTGCCTTCAAAGACAACATATCCACCTCCGTCTCCTCCTTCCGGTCCGAGGTCTATGACCCAGTCGGAGCACTTGATCACCTCCACATTGTGTTCAATGAGAAGCACAGAGTGGCCATGGTCAACCAGGGCATTGAGTGATTTCATCAGCTTGCTGATATCGTGAAAATGAAGCCCGGTGGTTGGTTCGTCAAAAATGAAAAGCATTTTTGCCTCACTCTTTTCCTGGCTGAGGTAGTATGCCAGCTTGACCCTCTGGCTCTCGCCTCCGGAGAGGGTTGACGACGACTGTCCCAGCCGGACGTACCCGAGCCCCACATCCGCCAGCGGTCTCAGCTTTGAGGCAATCCTGATACAGGTTTTGTCCTTGCACCGTCCGAAGAACTCAATTGCCTCATCGATAGTCATCTCAAGGACTTCATAGATATTCTTTCCGTTAAACCTTACATCGAGGATATCTCTCTTGTATCTCATCCCCTTGCAAGCCTCGCAGGTCAGTTCCACATCAGCCATGAACTGCATCTCCACCCTGATGACGCCCTCTCCCTGGCATTCCTCACAGCGGCCTCCTTCAACATTAAAGGAGAAGTGAGCCGGTTTGAACCCTGACTGTACGGCAGCCTGCTGCTCGGCGAAAAGCTTTCGGATATCATCGAATGCCTTAAGGTAAGTGACAGGATTTGAGCGAGTTGATTTGCCGATCGGGTTTTGATCTATAAGTTCTATAGCTGTGATGCTACTGATGTCCCCCTCAAGTGCAGAGTGCCGTCCCGGTTTGGACTCTCCGTTTCCCAGCCTGGCAGCGATTGCGTTGAAGAGGATCTCGTGGACAAGTGTGCTTTTTCCGGAGCCGCTTACCCCGGTGACTGTTGTGATTGTATGAAGCGGAAATTTCACATCGATATCCTTGAGGTTGTTGGCGCGGGCTCCGCGTATTCCAATGTAACTGTGCCACTTGCGTCTCATTGCCGGTTTCTCTATCCGCATCGTACCGGTCATATAGGCAGCGGTAAGCGATTTGTTTTTCTTCGAGAAATCGACCCCTCCCTGGTATATTATCTCTCCGCCGTGAACACCTGCTGCCGGTCCCATATCTATAATCATGTCTGCGTTCCGTATCACCTCCTCCTCATGCTCGACTACAATAACAGTGTTGCCGAGGTTGCGCAGTTCCTTCAGGACGTTGACAAGGAGGTTCGTGTCTCGCGGGTGAAGCCCTATGCTTGGTTCATCCAGTATATACAGTGAGCCCACGAGGCTGCTGCCGAGGGAAGTGGCCAGGTTGATTCGCTGTGCCTCCCCGCCGGAGAGTGTATTGGAAAGCCTGTCCAGGGTGAGGTAGGAGAGACCCACGTTAACGAGGAACCCAAGTCGTTGTTGGATCTCCTTAAGCAGGCGTCCGGCAATTTCCTTCTCCTCGCCGTTCAGTACAATATTCTCAAAGAACCTGAAGGCATCGCTGACGGGCATTGATGTGATCTCTGTTATGGCCCTGCCGCCAACCTTTACGTATGTGGCTTCTTTCCGCAGCCTCTCCCCGCCGCACTCCGGGCAGGTGCGTTTGCCCCTGTAGCGGCTGAGCATGACCCTGTACTGGATCTTGTACTTTTTCTCCTCCAGGTGTTCAAAGAAGCGGTTCAGGCCGAAGAAATACCTGTTGCCGCTCCATACAAGAGCCTTTTGCTCCGGAGTCAGCTTATACCACGGTTTATGTATGGGGAAACCGAACTTGTCGGCACTGTATAATAGCCGTTCTTTCCATTGTTTCATCGTCTCGCCCCGCCAGCATGCAATGGCATCCTCATAGACCGAAAGGTTCTCATCCGGGATTACAAGGTTTTCATCAATACCCAGCACCTTGCCGTAACCTTCGCACACCGGGCATGCACCCAGCGGTGAATTGAAGCTGAAGAGGTGCTCCGTTGGCTCCTCGAAGGAGATGCCGTCTTCCTCAAACTTATCCGAAAACCTGACTGTCTGAGTAGTCTCCTCGTCAGTGACTGTGAGTGTTATGTGTCCCCGTCCGGTCATAAAGGCAGTCTGCACCGAGTCGGCTGCACGGCTCAGGTCTTCATCACTGCTGCCTGCGGCGAAGCGGTCTATGATAAGATCGATACTTATCATTGCACTGACCTGTTCAGCCGCTCCTGCCTCGTCGAGGCGGAGCAGGCCCTTCTCAGTACTTATGCGGTTGTAACCCTGCTGCAGCAGGAATTTTATGAAGTCTGAGGGTTTGACATTTTCAGGGACGGTCAGGGGTGCTGTCAGTACCACCCGGGTTCCGGCAGTGAGCGTGGCGAGGTAGTTGACCACATCATCCACAGTGTGCTTGCGAACCTCACGGCCCGAGACCGGCGAGACGGTACGTCCCACACGCGCCCAGAGCAGTCTCAGATAATCATGTATCTCGGTGGATGTGCCGACGGTAGACCTGGGATTGCGGGTATTGACCTTTTGCTCGATCGCTATGGCGGGAGGGATACCGTTTATAAAATCCACATCGGGTTTGTTCATCCTTCCAAGAAACTGCCGTGCATAGGATGAAAGGCTTTCGACATAGCGGCGCTGACCTTCGGCATAGATTGTGTCAAAGGCAAGAGACGACTTCCCGGATCCGGATACTCCGGTAATGACTATCAGGTTGTTACGGGGTATATCCAGGGTGATATCCTTAAGGTTATGTACACGTGCACCCTTTATCTCAATATTACCCTTCATCCGGCCTTCGTTGATAAGTTGGCAAAATTAATCATTTTGAAATTACTATTTTTTGTTTTCTTTGTCTGCATCAGAAATGAAACAAACCGGGAACACCCCCCGTATAAGTCAACAGTAAAAACAACAATGTAACAAAGGAGGACCGCCTATCGTATAACTCTACCCGAAACCAAATTTAATAGAGTTATGAAGAGCAAACTGACCGATTATGAGCTTATAACAAGCTTCATGAAAGGAAATGAGAAAAGCATAGAGATGCTCATCCTGCGTCACAAAAGTAAGGTCTACTCCTATATCAGCCTTTACATCCGGAACCGCGATCTCGCCGATGATATTTTTCAGGACACATTCCTGAAAGTAGTTCAGTCGATACGGGCAGGCCGCTACCAGGACGACGGGAAATTCATCTCCTGGGTGATGAGGATTGCTCACAATCTTATAATTGACCACTTCAGGCACGAGAAGCAGATGGGTATTGTTCTCAATGATGACTATGAGACTGACCTGTTCAATTCAAAGAGGCTGACGGACGATAATGTTGAGGATGTGATTGTACGCCGCCAGGTGATGCGTGATGTAAGGCGGCTCATAAACGGACTGCCTGAGGATCAGCGTGAAGTTGTCATAATGCGCCACTATGCAGGCATGAGCTTCAAGGAAATTGCAGATATGACAGGGGTGAGCATCAATACTGCCCTGGGGCGTATGAGGTACGCTCTCATCAACATGCGCAAGATCATGACTGAAAAAAATATCACTCTCTCAATAAGCTGATACAATTTTTTGATTCAGAAGGCGTTTTTCTGATATGAGAACAGAGACGCCTATGGATAAGAATTCTACCCTCTTACTATCTTATTTTGAAGTCACCAACACCCCGTCAGACCTCATAGCAGACGCTTTCGGCATCGACAATGCCCTCAGTATACTGCTTCCTGACATGGATGATGCACCGTCTGACAAGGTGATTGAGAGCCTGTTCGAAAAGATCAGGAAGGATAGGGTGCACTGAGAGACTTTCCTCAAATACTTAATACAATTGTCGGGGAACCGGCAGGCAATGCCTGTCCGGTTCTTCTATTATCTGTTGACTGTCATAATCATTCTTGACCGAAATTTTTACCTTAGCGCAACCAATCGATACATCATGAAAAGAACAATCATCTGTGCATTTGCACTTGCAGCCATGCTGTGGTCATGCACATCAAAACAGGAGAAAATGGAGAACAGGATGCGCGATTTCATCTCGTCATACGAAGAAAAGATGATTCCTCTCTACAGGGAGTCAGCCCTTTCATCATGGGAGGCAAACGTCACCGGCACCGACGAGGCGTGGGCAACCAATGAGAAAGCTTCACTTGCCTATTCAACCTTTTTTACAGACAGGCAGGCATTTGCCGAACTGAAGGAGATAAAGGAATCGGGGCTTGTGAAGGAGCCCCTGCTGGCCAGGCAGCTTGATATAATTTATAATTACTTCCTTGCCGGGCAGGTTGACACTGCCCTCATCTCGGAACAGATCCGGATGGAGACGGAAATCACAAAGAAATTTAACTCCTTCAGGGCGGTTGTCAACGGAAGGAAGCTGAGCGACACTGAGGTGGTGGAGATCCTG
>JAVEZX010000005.1:36310-53743 GCA_034002785.1 Bacteroidales bacterium | reverse complement strand
ATCTCGCAGAAATACCCGAGCTGGCCTTCAATACAACCAACCAGCTGATCACACTAAGTAACCTCGAGACACAGAAGTACATAGAAGTGAACCAGGCGTTCCTGGAAACTACAGGGTACACCAGGGAAGATATAATCGGGAAAACGTCGGAGGACATCCAGCTTTACGTCGACCTGATTCAGAACCGGAAGTACATGAGGCTTATTTCCAGGATGAAAAAGGTGAGTGACCTGGAGATCAAACTACGGATGCGATCAGGCGAGGAACGAAGCTTTCTCTTCAGTGCACGAACATTTTTCATTGATGAGGAGATTTACCTCATCACTTACTACAATGACATCAGCATACTAAACGGCGGTTTCGCGAGGGCTGAGTCGGAAAAATTACTGAAGGAGATCTTCGATTCAATGAGCAGTTATGCCGTTATCCTCAGGCGCGAGGCAGATAACAGGCACTTTATAATCGATTTCAATTACCGGGCAGAGGATGTGGAGCAGCTTGACCGCAAGGATATGCTGGGCAAGGAGATTTCTGAAACCCCTTATGGCAAGAATGAAGCCTTCCTCAGCCTGCTTGACAACCTTGAAACCAGCCGCAGGCCATACAAGCTGCCCGTCGCCCCTGACGGCAGTGATGATGCAGGATACTATATCGGCCTGCTTCTATCCACCGGTGACATACTGGTTACATGGGAGGCGGGGAAAGCCCAGAAGGAAAGGGAGAGCGAAATTCTCAAGCAGGGTATTGTCTTCGAAACCTTTGCAGAGCTCCTCCCGGAGATGATAATGGAAATTGACACCCAGGGTCATGTCACGTTCATGAACACCCAGGGCATGCTTACCCTGGGATTTGACAACAATGACCTTGCCAGGGGCGTAACCCTCTCGGAGCTTTTCCTTCCTGCAGACCTCGACAGGCTGATGAGGGAGCTCTCGGGACTGACCAGGCCGGGACAGATTACCTTTGACGAATATATACTGGTCAACAGCCAGAAGCGAAACGTTTCGGTCCTTTTTCATGCCGGGCCAATCATAATCCGGAAACGGGTCACCGGCTACAGGTGCGTACTCACTGATGTCAGCAAGCATAAGGAGTTTGAACAGAAGCTGTCGAACGAGAAAGCACTGCTGGAGCACCTCATTGACGCCGCTCCTGAGGCAATAGTCCTGACCGACTTCGACGGACGGATAATGCGCATCAACAGCGGCTTCACAAAGCTCTTCGGCTTCGAGCCCGATGAGGCAATGAACAGGATGATTGATGACCTTGTCGTGCCTGACGAGCTTCGCGATGAGGCCATAAAAATAGATGAGACGGCACTGGCCACAGGCACCGGGTACCTCGAGACTATAAGGAAAGACAAACCGGGAAACAGGATCAATGTCTCTCTCATTGCCTCTTCGGTCATCTCCAATGACAAGACCATAGCGTTTCTGGGCATCTACAGGGATATCTCCCGGGAGATAAAGAGCAGGCTGATGCAGGAGATACAATACAATATTTCAACGGTGGCACTCCAGGACAGCGATATCTTCGACATCTATCCCACAATAGTGAAGGAGATCGGCAAGCTCTGGAACGTGAACAACTTTTTCATAGCACTTTACAACCGTGAGAAGGATACCCTTACATTCCCGTTTTTTGCCGATGAGCGTGATCACTTTCAGGAGACGGCGGCAAGGAACACGCTGACAGGGTGGGTCATAAGGAACAACAAGGCTGTTCTTCTCGATGAGAATGACATCCTCAAGATAGAGAAGACAGGCGCCATCAGCCTGGTGGGTTCGCCATGCAAGATCTGGATGGGTGTTCCGCTAAGGATGGATGACGAGGTGATAGGGGCAATCTGTCTTCAGGACTATAAGGCGATTGACGCTTTCAACAACGACGATCTCCAGGTCTTCGAGTTCATTGCCAACCAGATAGTGCTTACCCTGCAGAGGCGGAGGATGCTTGACAATCTCATTACAGCCCGAAAGAGAGCAGAGGAGGCGGCATTCTCCAAGCAGCAGTTCATGTCTACGATGAGCCATGAGATACGTACCCCGCTGAACGAGGTGATAGGCATTACCAACCTGCTTTACCAGAGCAATCCCCGCGAGGATCAGATGGATTACATCAATACACTTCGCTTTTCCGCAAACCACCTTCTTTCGCTTGTCAATGACATACTTGACTACAACAAGATGGAAGCCGGCAAGATCGTCTTCGAAAAGACCGAGTTTGACCTGGCCGGAATGCTGGAGGATATTAAGCGGTCTTACAGCCACCGGGCCCTGGAGAAGGGGATCTACTTCGCCCTGGAAAAGAGTCCTGATCTGCCGGCAACTCTTATTGGTGATCCCATAAGACTTAACCAGATTCTCTCAAACATGCTCTCCAATGCGATGAAGTTCACCTCCAGGGGTGGGGTAACTCTCAAGGCCTCAGTGAAGGAGCGTCTGGAAGGAAAAGCTGTTGTAGAGTTCTCAGTGGCGGATACCGGCATCGGGATAGCCGAGGAGCAGCAGGAGGTGATTTTTGAGAGCTATGCCCAGGCATCGTCAGATACTACGAGGAAGTACGGAGGCACTGGTCTTGGACTTGCAATATGCAAGAGGCTTGTGGAGCTTCAGGGGGGCAGCATACACGTGAAGAGTGAAACGGACAAGGGATCGGTATTTACCTTCCGGATAGATTACAGCATACCTGCCACCGAAGTCAAGGCTGCCGACCATACCGGGGCCGCTGACAGCATGAATGGTCTTACCGGCAAAAGGATACTGGTAGCGGAGGACAACAAGATCAACTTCTTCGTTGCCAACAAGTTCCTTGAGAGCTGGGGTGTCATTGTCACACATGTGGAGAACGGTGCTCTTGCCCTGGAAGAGATAAGAAAGCAGGAGTTTGACCTGATACTCATGGATCTTCACATGCCGGTGATGGATGGTATTGAGGCCACAAGGGCGATAAGGAACTCCACCGACAGGAAGATAAACCAGATTCCGATTGTAGCCCTTACTGCTGCCGTCATGTCGGAAGCGCATGACAAGATAGAGAACCTGGCAATCAATGATTACGTTCTCAAGCCGTTCAAACCGAAGGATCTGTACGACAGAATTGCAAAGAATGTAAGGTAATTCCCCTGTTCTTCAAGGCAATAGTTACCTGATGCAGTGTTTTGCGAGCAGGTCTGTGGCTTCCCTGATGCCAAGCTTTCTTGCCTTGCGCAGGTAGTGGCAGGCATCGTCACTTCTGCCGCTGTTCACAAGAGCTATTCCGAGGTTCAGGTTCACCAACCCGTTCTCCGGATCAAGATCGAGGCTCATCGTATAATCTTCAACAGCCCTCTCCCATGACCGGGCCGCCAGCCACGCATCGCCACGCAGTCTGAATGCTGAAGCTTCCCCCGGATGTTTCTCGACGTTTTGATTAAGATAGGGCAGTGCCTCATATATGGCCCCCTCCTCTGCAAGAGTTCTGCCCATCAATCCCAGGGCCTCTGTATTGTCAGGATCGATTTCGATATATCTCAGCATCTCCTTTCTTGCCTCCTCGCGGTCACCAGATCGGAGAAGCATCCCCGCCCTCATCATAAGCAGGTCAGGAGAGGGATAGCGGGATTTGATAAGCCTATCGTATACTGTTGCGGCAGCATAGTAGCTGCCCTCTCCGCCGCGTGCTGTTGCCAGATCGAGCAGCCACCCGTCAGGAGCATCTCCTGACGAGGTGATTCTTTCAAGTATGGCAGCAGCCTCGCTGAATTTCTTCTGACTCATCAGGATCCGGGCCCTGCAGTATTCCGTGACTGGCAGTTCAGGGTACAGCGCGGCAAGCTCCGTATAAGCATCGGCAGCCATACCGGTACGGTCAGACTTAAGGTAATGGTCTATCTCCCAGCTTTTTCTCTCATAGGCCCTGTACCAGTCCTTCTTCCACAGGGCTCTCCATTCAGGGGTTGATGATATCTTCGTGAAGGCCTTGTCAAGCATTATCTCAGGTTCGCTCTTGCGCAACTGTGATTTCAGGTGAGCCTCGAGGAGAGAAACAGCAGTCTTTGCATCGCCCTCTGCTGCAGCACATTGTGCAAGGCCATATAATCCGGCACCCTCCTGCAGGCTTCCTGCCTTCATGAAATCAGACTTCGCCTCGCGAATTTTTCCGGCTTTGAGGCAGATATCTCCCCTGACCGCAAGCAGTCTGGCATCACTGTTTATCGCTGACATGTCAGCCAGCAGCGCTGCAGCCTCAATGGCCTCACCCCGGCCTGAAAGTGAGACAGCCTTAAGCACGTCATAATAATAATCCTGACCCGCCAGCAGCTGTGAAGCAAGCAAGACGGACAGGCAGAGGAATATCCTTTTCATCTTTCTCATTTTTTGCCTTCAATTATGCCGGGCCCTGCACCTTTCTCAGTGATTACATGGATAAAGCCATCGAGGTGAAATTGCTCCAGTCCGCTAACCCTGTTTTCAAATACCTCACAGTCATAATAATACACCCCTGAAGGTACTATCTTTCCCTTGTATGTACCATCCCAGTTCAGCCTTGGTTCGGTTGTGCTGAAGATAAGCACCCCTGCCCTGTTGAAAAGTCTGAACTCCACCTTCTCCACCAGGACCGAAGTCTTTGCAAGGAGGAAGTCGTTCACGTCATCACCGTTTGGAGTGAAGACGTTGGGTATTTCGTAGAAGTTGCACGAGTCAACGCATATCATTTCCGAAAGCGGGCTCTCATTGCCGATGAAGTCAAATGAGGAAATGGCATAGCATCCCGCAACATAATCAGGCAGCGAATGGATGTACCTGAGCACTTCACTGTCATTGAACGTTATCAGCAGGGAGAGTTCCTCCCCTGCGGTCTGCTTGTAATACAGCCTGTAACCGGCAATATCTTCTGAACAGAGCGGGTCATCAATCCTCCAGCGGACGGTGTTGTAAAGGCTGTCGCACTGCGATGAGACGGTAAGAATCGGGGTGCAAGGGGGCTCATTGTCTACCGGCACGGCACAGGTACGCTGTGAATAATTTACCAGATTTTTCGGCGTACCGTCCCCCTGGTACCCGCCCTGTGAGACAACATAGTAACAGTACTCCGTTCCGTTGACAAGGTTCAGATCCGTGAAATTCAGCTGATTGGTGGAGCCGACAAGTTGCCATGCCGTACCGTTGAAGCGGTAGAAATCGTATGAGGTGTTGATCCACGGGACGTTCCTTGTAAGCTGGAATCGCATCTTTCTGTCTCCCGGAAGTGCAGTAAGAAAGAGCGATGATGCGATGCCCGGATCTCCGATCAGAAACCTGTTTCCCGGGGCGTTGTTGTAGAGTTCCACCCTGTACACCCATCCCCTGTCAAGGGTATTTATGAGGGTGTCAACATAGACCGTATCATTAAGATCTGCCGTGGGGAGTGTATGTATCAGCTGCCATGAGGTACCTGTTACCCCTTCTGCACGGTAGATCAGGTATTCGTATGGGCCGTTTGCCGGGATGGTGTCAAGCATACGGGGTTTCTGCCAGGCCAGTGTGAGTGATCCGTTTACCGGGTGGGTACTGCGTACCGAAACATTTGTGATAAGCGGTATGCCAGTTATCAGCGCCGTCACGGTCTCATTTGATGGCTTGCTCTCAGTCCCGTTGGGATAGACTGCCACGATCCGGTAGGCGTATTCAGTTCCCGCCTCCAGGCGGTCATCGGTATCAAGGAAGGAGACAGAGCCGGATCCGCCGACGTATCCCACCTTGACAAATCCGGATGAAGGAGGTATGCCGTCATAGCATGTGTCGGCCGCCAGGGTTGATGCTCCCTCGCGTCTGTATATGCTGAATCCGGCTATCTGGTCCGTGTTGTATCCAGCCCAGATGAGTTGAACGAATTTTCCCACTGGCGCTGCAGAAAGCAGCACAGGTGATGGTCCGAGGACCTTTATTGTCATGTTGTCAATATCAACCAGCTGTAGCTCGCGGTTTGAATCTTCAGCCTTGATTATAATATCATAGGGCTGGTGCCTGACGACGCCATGGCATGGCACCCATGTGAGCCTCGCCCGTGTCGAGCCTTCGACAGAGCTGACGGTGGTAAAGGTTGCCGGGCAGTCTGTTGCCGAGAATATCCCTGATGTAGCTATCAGTCTGACCGAATCCAGATCGGCATCCGTTGCAGTTATATCGAGGGATATGGTCTCACCGGCCTCGACGCAGAGGTCAGGCAGAGGCGAGGTGACCGGAGGTTTGTTGTCTGTCTCGTATACCTCTATCTGCATGTCGCGCACAACTATGCCTATCTTGATGCCGGAGCGGAATTCCTGGATCTCCATGGCAACATTATAGATTCCTATGGCCGTGGGAGCATCCCATACCAGGTCGCCTGAGATGGAATCCACGTAAAATGTTCGTGATGAAGGCGGAAGGGTGTAATTCTGGATAGGCTTTCCGTCTTCCCTTGTACAAACTGTGAGCTTATAGGCGAGGCTGTCACCGTCAGGGTCAAAGGCTGCAGGATTGTGAATGAAGACCTGACCGAGTGCGGCCTTGTCATATGGCGGGTTGAGCAGTATTGGGGTGCTGTTCCTTCCGACTGCGGTATTTACAATCAGAATTGTTGAGATAGAAAAGACGACGTTGACAGAGTTGGGAATATTCTGAACGCCGAGGTTGCGGTTCGGATCCTGGACCACAATTCTGTAAACACCCGGACCCGGGTAAGTATGCTGGGCTACATAAACGTTCTTCTTGTAATCGTTAGGCAGGAAGGTAGCGGATATCCTGTCAACAGTTGTGATGGAGTTATCTCCCCATTCCACGTCGAGTGATGGCCTGTCAGCCTGGCTGAGGGTATATGTAAAGGTTGTTACGGTCACCTCGAAGGTGAGGTCCGTCAGCTGTCTGTAGGTGATCTCGCCGGCGCGGTTATGGGTTGCCGTAACTGCAGAAGTCACGGCAAAAAACATTGCCAGCAAGCCAGTAAATCTTCTTCTCATCTCACACCCTTTCATTTCACTTTATAGCTCTTCATGGTATCCGTTACCGTGAATCTGTAGCCCTCTTCGATGTCACCCAGGCTTATGAGCAGCATGTTGGCCTGGTCTTCATAGAGGCGGGTCATTATCCGGTTCACCACAGTCACGGTTGCAACATCCTCTTTTCCACTGGCCTTCAGTGTGAACCTGTGTTCCAGGCCGTCAATCTCCGCAGAGGTCAGTTCCAGTGTGAGGGGGATGCCATCCTCCATTAATATTATCCGGTCAGAAAGATATTGAAAAAAACGTTCATCACGGCTGCCGGTTAACTCCTTGCCACCGCTCCTGCCGAGGTTCATGTCAGCCTCCAGGTCATCACTCCAGACCTTAACAAAGAGTGACCATCCCCTGTTCACACCGTCATACTCAATGCCGGTAAGGGAGACGTGCACCGGATGCAGCAGCAGCAGTATTGCAAGAACAATTATTTTCATGACGGCACTCACCTGGTTGCAGCAAAAATCAAGCCAGCAGGTCCTCGTCAGTTACCCCTGCCCTCTCCCTCAGATAATCTATTGTACCAACTTCGATAAAGGAGAATCCCGTTCCCCTCGAGAAGTTCCCTGCCAGCACCACGACAATGTCATTGTTTCTGAGGCTCTGTCGCTTCAGCAGTTCCCGGATCGCGGTGTGGATAAACTCGTCAACCGACATCTTCTTCTCAACGAACACGGGAATGACACCATAAGAAAGTACCAGTTCACGCATTGTACGATGCGAGTAGCAGTGGGCTATTATCGGGTTGATACCCCTGAAGCCTGCCATATTTCTTATGGCGGTACCGTTGACTGTATCGGCAAGGATAGTTCTGGCCTTGATCCGTATGGAGGTTTTCACCGCCACCTTTGCCAGGTATGCCGAGACGGGTCCGCTGAGCGAGCCGGCGGGCATCTCGATATACTGATCCTTTTCCTGCTCAACTTCTGAAGCAATGCGGGTCATTGTTCGGACTGACTCCTCCGGGTATTTGCCTGCGGCAGTCTCACCGCTGAGCATAAGGGCGTCGGTCTGGCTGTACACGGCATTGGCAACGTCGCTCACCTCGGCCCTTGTTGGCCTGGGGCTCTGTATCATTGTGTGGAGCATCTGGGTGGCAACGATGACCGGTTTGCGTTTCTCAATGCACTTTGCAATTATGTTGCGCTGAATCCCCGGGATGCGTTCAAACGGAACCTCGATGGCCAGGTCACCCCTTGCAACCATGATACCATACGAATGATCCATGATCTCTTCAAGATTATCAACACCCTGCTGGTTCTCAATCTTGGCAATTATCTTGATCGGGCTGGAACGATTGTCAAGCAGACGCTGCACGGCCAGCACATCCTCCCTGGATCTGACAAAGGAGTGGGCTATGAACTCAAGGTCAAGCTCAACTGCAAGGTCGATGAAGGTAATATCGCGCTCGCTCACTGACGGCAGGTTAATCCTGACCTGCGGTATGTTCACAGTCTTGCGTGAGCCAAGGGTGCCGTCGTTCTCCATCCTGCCGATGAGGGACTTGCCCTCGCGGCCGGTGATCTTTATCTCGAGTTCGCCGTCGTCAATAAGGATGAAAGCCCCTTCGGGAACATACTTCGCGATATCGCAGTAATTGACGTTTATCACCTCGCGAGTCGTATTCGTCTCTGCGTTGCCTGCAATCCTTACCGTTTCGCCCTTGAGAAACCTTATCGGCTCAGTGCATGTAGTGGTCCTGATCTCCGGTCCCTTCGTGTCAAGCAGAATCGCAATCTTGTCTGAGACGCTCCTGGTGTTGGCGACAATCTTCCGGACGCCTTCAGGGTCAAGATGCGCCGAATTGATCCTTACCACATCCATCCCTGCCTCGTGAAGCCGGCGCAGGAAGGGCTGATCGCAGTTCCTGTCGGAGATTGTAGCCACAATCTTTGTTCTCTTTTTAATGAGGCTTTTAGCCATGATTGTCCGGATTATTTCAATAATTCTTTAAGTGCTTCAACTGCGAGCCTGTAACCGTCAGTGCCGAGACCCATGATGGTACCGCGGCAGTAGCGGCCGGTGATGCTCGTATGCCTGAACTCCTCCCTGGAAAGCAGATTGGATATATGCACCTCTATAACCGGTATTCCGATGGCCGCTATTGCATCGGCAACAGCCACAGAGGTATGGGAATATCCGCCGGGGTTTATTATCAACCCGGCAGCGCGGCTGCCTGCTGCCTGGATCAGGTTAACCAGCTCTCCTTCAACATTTGACTGATGATAAGTCAGCTCAACGTCCGGGAAACGCGACCGGATCGCTGTGAGAACCTCTTCAAATCCTGTCTTTCCGTATATTTCCGGCTCTCTCTTTCCGAGGAGGTTGAGGTTGGGTCCGTTTATAATTTCTATTTTCATGTCCTGGGTTCAGCGCAAGGGTTAATACCGAGAGTACAAAAATAAAGAAATGGCCGGATTTCAGACCTTTATAAGATATAACTTTAGGGCCTGAAACGGCAGTGTATGACAATAACATGGAGTGACGCAGCGAAGGGGTTCGGGAGGTATCTGAGGATTGAGCGTTCCCTCTCTCCCAACAGTGTGGCGGCCTACCTGAACGATGTGCGCCGGCTTGAAGGTTTTATTTCCGGGCACATGGAGGGTAAGAGTCCTGCGGAGATCAGCTACAGGGATCTGACGGATTTCCTTGCGGTAATTGCCGGGACGGAAGATGCCGTTACCACACAGGCACGGCTTATCTCGGGAATACGTTCATTCTTCCTGTATATGCTTACCGAAGGCATTATCACTGATGATCCCTCTGCCCTTCTTGAGGCGCCACGGAGCGGACTGCACCTCCCC
The DNA here is from genome assembly GCA_034002785.1 of Bacteroidales bacterium. GTDB lineage: Bacteria > Bacteroidota > Bacteroidia > Bacteroidales > VadinHA17 > SR-FBR-E99. The sequence continues at coordinate 43,945 of JAVEZX010000005.1, read as the reverse complement.
GAGGTTCTCTCTGTGGAGGAGATAGACAGGATGATTGCTTCCATTGATCTGAGCACGGAGCTGGGTCACAGGAACAGGGCAATCATTGAGGCAATGTACGGTTGCGGTCTCAGGGTGTCCGAGCTGGTCAACATGAGGCTGACAGACATACACCGGAAAGAAGGGTTTGTCAGTGTCACCGGCAAGGGGAACAAGCAGAGGCTGGTACCCATTGGTTCTGTAACGCTTAAGGAGATAGACAACTACCTTGCATACAGGTCGGCCATGCCGGTGATTGCCGATAAGAACATCCTGTTCCTGAATCGCCGCGGACGGATACTAACGCGTGTGATGGTTTTCAATATAGTGAAGGATGCCGCTGCTGCTGCCGGCATCGTCAGGAATATCAGTCCGCACACCCTCCGTCACTCCTTTGCCACACACCTGGTTGAGGGGGGAGCTGACCTGCGTGCCGTGCAGGAGATGCTTGGACATGAGTCAATTACCACTACAGAGATCTATACCCATATTGACCGTAGTTATCTAAGGGATACGGTCCTCATGTACCACCCCAGAGCCCGAAAAAAATAGAGGTTGTGCAGGCTGGCGTGTGCCTTCGGCCTGCCTGAGCAGGGTTCGTTGCAAACGAGAAAAAGGCTGTTTCATTATTTCCGTCTTTTTATTACCTTTGCGGTTCGAAAAAAAAGAGATTTTAATCAATAACAAGATCGAATATGTCAAAAGTTAAGCGCGTTTATTCCTTCGGCAACAGGACAGCCGATGGCAAGGCAGACATGAAAAATCTGCTTGGCGGCAAAGGAGCCAATCTGGCTGAGATGTGTCTCCTTGGCCTCCCGGTTCCGGCCGGTTTCACAATCACAACCGATGTATGTACGGAGTATTATCAGAACAACCATCAGCTGCCGGCTGAACTCATGCCTGAGGTATGGGAAGCCATGAAGAAGGCAGAAGAGGCGATGGGCATGAAGTACGGCGACAGGGAGAATGCTCTCCTGGTATCATGCCGTTCCGGTGCACGCAGCTCGATGCCCGGTATGATGGACACTGTATTAAACATAGGTCTCTGTTCGGAAACCATCCCCGGCCTCATCAAGAAAACAGGCAATCCCCGTTTCGTATGGGACTCATACCGTCGTCTGGTTATGATGTATGCCGACGTGGTGATGGAGAAGGCTGAAGGCCTTGAGCCTGCTGACGGCAAAGGTATCCGCAAGCAGCTTGACGAGATGCTTGATGAGTTCAAGCACGGAAAAGGTTACAAGTCTGACACTGACCTTACGGCAGATGAGCTGAAGCAACTGGCAGAGGAGTTCAAGAAAAGGATCAAGCAGTCTCTCGGCAAGGAGTTTCCGGATGATGCACGTGAGCAGCTTGAGGGTGGCATCAAGGCCGTCTTCAAGAGCTGGAATGGCAAGAAGGCAGTATCATACCGCCGTATCGAGGGTATTCCGGATGCATGGGGCACAGCCGTCAACGTACAGGCAATGGTATTCGGCAATATGGGTGACTCATCAGCAACAGGTGTTGCCTTCACCCGTAACCCGGCAACAGGCGACAACCTTTTCTACGGTGAATGGCTTGTAAATGCGCAGGGCGAAGATGTGGTTGCCGGTATCCGCACCCCGAACCCGCTTAATGATGACACCAAAAACGAACAGAACAAGCACCTGCACAGCATGCAGGAGTCAATGCCCGGCACATACAAGGAGCTGGTTGACATCAGGAACATACTTGAGAAGTCGTTCCATGATATGCTTGACATCGAGTTTACGATCCAGGAAGGCAAGCTCTTCATGCTTCAGTGCCGCGCCGGCAAGCGTACCGGTACCGCTGCCCTGAACATGGCGATGGACATGCTCCAGGAGGGTCTGATTGACGACAGAACCGCAGTGATGCGTGTTGATCCCGCACAGCTTGACGAGCTCCTCCACCCGATTTGTGACCCGGCAGCAGAGAAGAAAGTCACCCCGCTGGTCAAGGGTCTGCCCGCTGGTCCCGGTGCCGCAGTAGGTAAGATCGTCTTCACGGCTGAAGATGCAGTTGCATGGAACCGCAAGGGCGAAAAGGTGATCCTCGTCCGCGAGGAGACCAACCCAGAGGATGTTGAAGGGATGAGAGCTGCTGAAGGTATCCTGACCGCACGCGGTGGCATGACCTCACACGCTGCCCTCGTGGCACGCGGATGGGGCAAGTGCTGCATCGTCGGCGCAGGCGGAATGCATGTTGACCTTGCAGGTAAGAAAATAAAGCTGGCAGGTTCTGATCTCGTACTGAAGGAAGGTGATGTCATCACCCTTAACGGCACAAGGGGACACGTATACAACGGCGCCATTGCGCTGATGGATGCAACTGAGAACCCCAGGTTCCAGACCTTCATGAAGCTTGTTGACAAGAACCGCACCATGGGCGTCCGCACTAACTGCGACAACCCCGATGATGCAAAGATGGCACGCGAATTCGGTGCAGAGGGCATCGGCCTCTTCCGTACAGAGCATATGTTCTACGGCAAGGGATCTGAGCAGCCCCTGTTCATCCTCCGCAAGATGATCCTCAGCAACACCGTTGCCGAGCGCGTCAGTGCCCTCAATGAACTCTTCCCCTACGTGAAGAAGGATATGAAAGGCACACTGGAGGCTATGGACGGACTACCCGTAACCTTCCGTCTGCTTGACCCGCCGCTGCATGAATTTGTTCCCCAGGGCGCAGAGAAGCAGGCTGAGCTGGCCAAGGCACTCGGTATTTCAATCGAGGCCATTGCCAAGAGAGGTGAAGCTCTCCACGAATCAAACCCGATGATGGGACACCGCGGTGTCCGCCTCGGAATTACCTATCCGGAAGTGTCAGAGATGCAAATCAGGGCTATGTTCGAAGCAGCAGCAGAACTGCTGAAGGAAGGCAAGAAGCCGATACCCGAGCTGATGGTTCCCGTAACCTGCGATGTCTCTGAGCTTGATGTCACCAAAAAGATCTATGACAGGGTTCATGATGAAGTCTGCAAAAAGTTCGGAATCAGCAAGATCGACAACAAGTACGGTACGATGATCGAGATCCCCCGCGCCACACTGCTTGCAGACCGCATGGCAAAAACCGCGGAGTTCTTCTCATTCGGTACAAACGACCTTACCCAGATGACCTTCGGCTTCAGCCGTGACGATATAGGTGGCTTCCTGCATGACTATCTTGACAACAAGATGCTTGCAGCCGATCCGTTCCAGACGATCGATCAGGACGGTGTGGGCCAGCTCATCACGATGGCCTGTGAGAAGGGAAGGGCAACCCGTCCGAACCTCAAGATAGGCATCTGCGGTGAACAGGGTGGTGACCCGGCATCAGTTGAGTTCTGTTTCAGGAACGGGCTCACCTATGTCAGCTGCTCGCCCTTCAGGGTTCCCATCGCAAGGCTTGCTGCAGCACAGTCAGCCATCAGGGCATCGAAGAAGTAAGCTCTCTCATAATAATAAGGAAAAGGAGGTTTGTTTTGAGCCTCCTTTTTCATTTCAGTCCTACCTCATGATGACCCACCGCCGGGCAGAATGGTGCCATGTGCCAGAGATGCCGGTGCGGTGGCTCAGGCGGAGCGTGTATACCCCCGGGGTGATTGCCGGCGACGGGGACCACGGCAGCGAATGCGCACCTGCATCCATCGACCCGCTGAAAATGCCCGCAGCCAGGCTGCCGTCGGAAGCAAAGAGATCAAGTGCAACCTGACCGGCAGACTGAAGGAAAAAGTTAATCCTTCCTTCCGATGTCACCGGATTGGGGAATAGAGTGAGACCCGTTTCGTCATCCTCAGGGTCATCAATGCCGGTGGGAGTAATAACCATGGCATCGTCAAAATAGACGGTGCCTGCCTTCAGGCCCTCGCTGTTCTGCCTCACAACAACACTGTGATACTGCCACTCTCCGCTTCCTCCTATGCTGCTTATTGGGATGGCGATAAGCTCCCATCCCGCCCAGTTGATTGTTGCAGCGTCCACAATCTGGTTGACTGATCCGGGTGAATAGAACCAGTATTCGAGGTAGTTGTTGCTGAGATCACCGTAAACCCAAATTGCGAAGACCTGGCTGGTGTTGCTGCCTATCGACGGTTTGCCCGTATCAAATACCCTGCATACGCCGCCGTCCTCTGCGGTGAAGACATAATCGAGCCTGCCTGACGGAGCATTGACCTTATAAATATCATTGGAAGCGGTGAAGGTTGTAAAGGGATTGTCCGTTCCAACAGTACTGCCGCTGGCTTCGGGATCCCAGAATGCACCTGTATTGTCAAATGACTCCACAACATTGCCGGACTGGTATCCGGAAGCGCGTGTCGTAAAGGATGTATTTGCCGGGCTTCCGACAGTGACACCTGCAACATCCTTCACTGTGGCATCAATCTCAATTTTGTAGATGCTGTTTCTCTGCAGGGGTGACGACAGCTCAAAGCTGTAGGTGCCCTTGCCGCCTTCAGATTTGAAAACCTCACGCAGTTTTGTCAACGGGGTCTGCTGACTGTCCAGGAGCCTGATGCCGGCAGATGCGGTTGCCTGATCCAGGGGCGCATCAAACCTGAGCGTTATCCGTGGCCAGAGAGTCACTCCGGCGGCCCCGGCCGAAGGCCATATCTTCTCTGTGACAAGTTTCGGGCGCGACTTCGTGACGAAGCTGACCTGGAACTCCTCTGCGATGTGGACACCCCACCTTGAGGTAACGGCAGGAGTCAGTCTTATAAGGTAGGGCGTCTTCGCTGCGAACCCTGTCTGCGGCCTGACTGTCAATACCTTGCTTTTTTCATCCCACTCATGGATAACATTTGCTGCCGGTTCAAAGACCAGGGCGGAAAGAACAGCTTCGCGGTCCATAGGCACATTGAAGCTGAATGTGAAGACCTGGTTGAACGGCAAGCTGTCCGTCACTGTCGGAAGATGTTCCACAACCAATGGCACGCGTGCGGTGTCAAAGGAAGGGAGGAAGTCGGCCAGCGTTGTCTTGCCGGCTGTGACGGTCGCCGCAACAGTATCATTGTAGAAATCAGCCATCCCGCTGACAATCATTTCATAGTTGCCAGGAGGCAGCGAATCGAACATGAAAAAGCCGTTATTCAGGTTATCCAGTACTACCGATCTGTTCAGCGGCATAAGAGTGACCGTTGCCCCGTTTATCGGGGCATGCCTGTCCCTGGTACCCGGACCGTAATAATAAGGCGGGGAGGTCAGCTCGTCCCGTACAGTGCCGGCAATGATGCCTGAAGGTTCGGTGGCAACGGTGAAATGCTGCTGCAGTGCCCTTAGCATGGCCCAGGCCTCGTGATGAAGGTGGTTCGCATTGCGCAGTCGCCATCCCTCCGGGATATAGTCATGGTATGAGCCTTCCGAGAGCACGCCGGGCATATTAAGTGTCCTGAGAACGCCAAGCCCCACCTGGCTTCCCCACTCCGGGTAAAAGGTCCAGTCGCCCTTTACCCACTCGGATGAATGGGTCCAGCAGTTACTCTTTTCAAAAAGCTTCTCCCACAGGATATGCGCAAGGTTTTTGGCTGCCGGATATACAGGGGCGTTGTCGTAACCCCTGAAGAGCATCAGCGGCTGGTTGCGGGTACCGTCAAAGCCGTTGCTGTGTATTGAGAGGAAGATATCGACGTTAGCCGTATTGGCCAGTGCTGCAATAGTCGAGAGAGCCAGGTCATCAGATGTGAAGTTTGTTATGCGTGACATATAAACCGTGGCATTGCGGTCTTCAAGCAACTGTCTCAGGAAGAGGCCCTTTTCAAGGTTTCCCTCCGACTCCCAGAAATCAGTGGCAATCATATGCCTGTCATCCCCGTCATGTCCCCCATGGCCCGGATTCACGAATATTTTTATACCACTGAAGTCACTCTTCTGGCCGTAAAGAGTTGCCGGGGCAAGCGTGACTGCTGCCAGCATCCAAACGCAAATACCACGTCTCATCTGACTCTTACTTTCATTAAATAAATCTCACCGTTGTCAGTGCAGAAGGCAATTTTCCTTTTGCCTGCGGCAAATGGGAACATCTCTGACCTTTGAGGTGTGGCAGTAAGGACTTTCATCTTTTTATCGCCAAGCGAATAGAAAACGAGTTCCGAAGAGGTTATCCTGTGGCCGTCATCCTTATCGTCCATTCCGATTACAAGCCTGTCATTGAACCACTTCGGGGCATTGATCCGCCCAAGGTCATGCAATATTTTACCGTCGGTGTCACAGATAAAGCTTCCTCTTCCCTGGTAATTATAGAGTATTCTGGTGCCGTCGGGAGAAAGCGATGCCCAAATGTAGAATCCTTCGCCGTTAGGCATCAGTCTCTTTTTTTCGCCTCCGCGATAGAGCACCGGCATCATCTCCTCAATAACAACAAATGACCGGTCATTGCCGGACTTCAGCGCGATGCCCCTCTGCTCGATCCTCGCTTCCGATGCCGATACAAGCAGCACTGAGTTTCCCGCCACTGCAGGAGGGATAACATCTCTCCCTTTTTCAACCAGGACCTCCTTGTCTCCTGTGGGTATATCATAGCACCAGACGGAAGAATACTTCCTGTTTTCACTGAAAGAATCGCTCCGGTAGAAGATCTTACTTCCGTCAGCCGTCGCCGAAGGCTCATAGCCGGCGCCGGTTTCATTGCTGACCACTGTAACCGATCCCCTGCGTGGGTCAAGCATCGACAGGCCGTCGTACCCTTCCCCGGCGAGAAGCAGATGGCCGGAGCCGGGAACGACCCCGGCAAGAAGGTATGAATCGCCGGTTCCGGGTGTAACATTCTTAACACTCCGTACCTTGATTGACTGAGGATGCACCTCAGCCGAAAGGAGCAGAATCACAATCAGGAAAACTATTCTCATCTCATTGCATATTGACCTTTAAAGATAATTATTTGCAGACAATGCGGACATTTTATTACACCATCAGGATATTTGATTTTTGTCAGGGTATTTAAATACTTAATATTATTAACTTTGATGGACATCAAAACCCCTTTAAGCATGATGTCTAAAGAAATCTTAAAGCAGTATGGCATTGAGGATGCAGAAGAGATTATCTACAATCCCTCCTATAACCGTCTTTATGATGATGAGTTGTCACCCGGGCTGACGGGTTATGATAGGGGAATTCTTACCACCACGGGAGCGGTAGCGGTTGACACAGGTGTTTTCACCGGCCGCTCACCAAAGGATAAATACATTGTGCATGACAGCACAACTGAAAACACTGTGTGGTGGAAGTCGGACAATTCACCTGTTTCTGACAACAAGGTGTTGTCAGCAGAGGCTTGGGAACACTGTAGGAAGATAGCGCAGGGTCATCTCTCCGGCAAGAAATTGTATGTCATGGATTGTTACAGTGGGGCCAATAGGGACACCAGGCTGAGTGTGAGGTTTATAATGGAGGTGGCATGGCAGGCACATTTTGTCAAGAACATGTTCATCCGTCCAACCGAAGAGGAGCTTGCAGATTTCAATCCTGATTTTGTGGTCCTTATGGCCAGCAAGGCAGTCAATCCGGAGTACATGCAGTTTGGAATGAACTCGGAGAATTTCGTGCTCTTCAACCTTACCGAGAGGATGATGCTGGTTGGCGGGTCATGGTATGGCGGTGAGATGAAGAAGGGCATCTTCTCGGTGATGAACTACTATCTCCC
>JAVEZX010000005.1:0-36210 GCA_034002785.1 Bacteroidales bacterium | reverse complement strand
GGCAAGCGCATTGACCTGCCATCGACACGAAGGATCATCGACGCCATTCTCAATAATACGATCGGCGACGTGCCTTATACAACGATTCCGGTCTTTAACCTCAGGATACCCACTGCCGTACCGGGAGTGCCTTCTGATCTGCTTGACCCCGGCAAAAAATGGCCTGATGGCGATGCATGGCACAGGGCAGCCAGTGAGCTGGCCGGAAAATTCGTGAAAAATTTCAGCAAGTTTACAACGAACACCGAAACGGCAAAACTCGTATCTTCGGGACCTAAGCCGTAACATATCATTGATGATCATATCATTATCAGTAGTTGCAGTAGTACTGGCATACCTGGCAGGCTCAATTCCCAGCGCTGTCTGGGCAGGAAAGGTTTTTCACGGGATTGATGTCAGGGAGCATGGGAGCGGAAATGCCGGAGCAACAAACACCGTCAGAGTTCTTGGCTGGAAGACCGGTATTCCCGTTCTCATCTTCGATCTGTTCAAGGGGTGGCTGGCAGCAATGCTGCCTCTGTTCCTCGATGCGGCACCGGCAGATACCGAGACAATGATGGCACTTCAGATAGTATGCGGACTGGCAGCCATCCTGGGGCATGTCTTCCCCGTATTTTCCGGTTTCCGAGGCGGGAAAGGGGTGGCTACTACCTTCGGGGTACTGCTGGCACTGCATCCGCTGCTGACACTGACATGTGCAGGAATATTCCTCATCGTTCTTCTTGCCAGCGGTTACGTCTCGCTGGGTTCGATGATAGCAGTGGCAATGTTTCCCATACTCCTGGTGACCCTGTTCAAATCCCCTTCAGTCTGGCTGACAGTCTTTGCAATAGTTGTCGCTGCAGCGGTTATCGCCACCCATGCAAAAAACATTAAAAGGCTTCTCAGGGGCGAGGAGAAGCGGTTCCTCAGGCGTAAATAAATTTGTGTTATTTTAGCAACTCGTTACCATTTTACCACAACCTAAAAAGAGTAATATGAAAGGAATAGTAGGAACCCGTACGGAGCAGAATCTCCTGAAAGCTTTTGCCGGCGAGTCACAGGCAAAGAACCGTTATGAATTTGCCGCGAAGGTGGCCAAGGAAGAGGGATATGAACAGATTGCAGCCATCTTCCTGGAGACAGCAATGCAGGAGCAGCAGCATGCCAAGCGTTTCTTCGGGTATCTTGAGGGAGGCATGGTTGAGATCACCGCTGCCTATCCTGCAGGCAAAACAACAACCACCAGTGAGAATCTCGAAGCAGCTGCAGATGGTGAGCATGAGGAATGGTCAGATCTCTATCCTGCATTTGCCAGGGTAGCGGAAGAAGAGGGTTTCAAGGAGATAGCTACCTGCTTCAAAGCCATCTCATCAGCAGAGAAGGTGCATGAGGAGCGTTACAGGAAGCTTCTCGCAAGCGTTATGGGCAACAAGGTCTTTGAACGTGAGGAAAAGATCTTCTGGTACTGCCGCAAGTGCGGATATGTGCACTTCGGCACCAAGCCGCTGAAGAACTGCCCCGCATGCCTCCATCCGTTCAACTACAGCGAAGAATTCGCACAGAACTATTGATTCTCTGAATTTCCTGATGATCGACGGTAACGGAATGCTCAGCCTGATGAAAAGCAGGCAGAGCGAGAGGAAATATCTTGACAGGACTGTAGAGAGGGAAAAGATCGAAAGGATAGCGGAAGCCGGCAGGCTGTCGCCGTCAGCCTGCAACGGTCAGCCATGGCATTTCATCGTGGTGGACGAACCCTCCCTCAGGGATGAGGTGGCCGCGGCAACCGAGTCGCAGGTGCTGAGGATGAACTCCTTCGTGAGTGAAGCACCGGTTCTTATAGTTGTCGTACGGGAAAAATCCAATCTCACCTCCAGGGCAGGTGACCTGATAAAGCAGAAAAATTACTCCCTGATAGATATTGGCATTGCCACGGCATCGATGGTTTATCAGGCTGCTGCCGAGGGTCTCGGCACCTGCATTATAGGATGGGTCAACAACAGGAGGATCAGAAAGGTCCTCGCCATCCCTTCATCGGTAAAGGTTGAGCTGGTCATATCCGTCGGTTACACTGATAACCGGCTGAGGGATAAATCGCGCAAACCCCCGGGGGAGGTCATCACCTTCAACAAATATTGATATTGTGTTCTGTAACACCGGGTGTGTTACCAGTCCTCGGACAGAGATTTGCATATGATGCAGGAACACCGGGTCTCAGACCCGGCGATACCTGCCCTCAGGCAGCGATCTGCATAAGAGGGAGTATCAGTTCAGTTTCGCCAGGGCCTCCTTAATCCTGCGTACAGCTTCTGTAATACGATCGTCAGAGGTGGCGTACGAAATACGGATGCAATTGTCCGCGCCGAAGGCCGTGCCGCTGACCATTGCGACCCTGGCTTCAGCCAGCAGGTAGAATGTAAGGTCATCGGCATTCTGTATTACATTGCCGTTGTAACTCTTACCGAGGAAATTGCTTATGTCAGGCATCACATAGAATGCTCCCTGGGGCACTCTCACCCTGAGACCGGGGATCTCGCCGAGCAGCCTGCATATCAGGTCTCGGCGGCGGAGGAATGCTTCGCGCATCCGCTCTTTGGAATCGCTCTGCGATGTGACGGCCGCCAGTGCTGCTCTCTGTGCTATGGAGCAGACCCCTGAGGTGAACTGGCCCTGCAGCTTGTTGCAGGCCTTCGCCAGCCATAGCGGAGCGCCGATGTAGCCTATTCTCCATCCCGTCATTGCATAGCCCTTTGAGACACCGTTGACAGTCACCACCCTGTCAGTGATAGAGCTGAAGGTTGCCAGGCTGATGTGTTTGCCGGAGAAGGTGATGTGTTCATATATCTCATCCGATATGATGATGATCTGGGGATGCTTCTCGAGAACCCTGACAAGCGCTGCCATCTCATCATAGGTATAGACCATACCGGTTGGGTTTGACGGTGAGTTGAAGATCAGCAGGCGTGTCTTCGGGGTTATTGCCTCCTCCAGCTGTGCCGGGGTGACCTTGAAATCGCTCTCAATAGAGGTCTGTATAATCACCGGGTTGCCTTCGGCGAAGGTGATATGATCGAGGTAGCTTACCCAGTACGGGGCGAGGAGTATTACCTCTTCACCGGGATCCACAACAGAGAGCACCACGTTGATGAGGCTGTGCTTCCCTCCTGCCGAAACGATGATCTGCTCAGGAGAATAATTAAGCCCGTTCTCCTCAAGAAATTTGTGTGATATCGCTTTGCGCAGATCTCCGTAACCGGGTACCGGCGGATAGAAGGAGAAATTGTCATCAATGGCTTTCTTGGCAGCTTCCTTGATGTCATCAGGCGTATTGAAGTCAGGCTCACCCAGGCTCAGGCTTATTACGTCAATTCCCTGTTCCTTCAATTCCTGGCTCTTCGCCGACATGGCCAGAGTCTGCGATACTGAGAGTGACATTACTCTCCTGCTGATATGCTCCATAGTGTCAGATTTTCCTGATTTCGTTTGTGAAAAGGCCAAATGTAATCGTTAAAAGTGAAAAAGAAAAGGGATTATTACAGGGTGCGCAACGTTTAAACGGCCTGAAAAATGATTAATTTGCAACACACAAACTGATAAACCGACCGGGACGATGGAGACCTTTCTGGAATTACTGAAAATATTTCTTCCTGCACTTCTTGTGATGCTCACTGCATGGCTTGTCATCCGCAACATGCTTCATGACGACCAGGAACGCCGCAGGCAGGATCTTCTGCTACATACAGTTCAGACAGTCACGCCGGTGCGGCTGCAAGCGTATGAGAGGGTTGTGCTGTTCCTGGAGCGGATCACTCCGGAATCGCTCATCATGCGGACCGCCCGGCCCGACATGACGGCACAGCAATTACAGTCAGCCCTTGTAACCAGTGTCAGAAGCGAGTATGAGCATAATCTCTCGCAGCAGATATACATGACCGGTGAAGCATGGGAGATGGTAAAAAATGCGCGTGGAACGGTGGTTCAGCTGATCAACAGGGTGGCCTCGCAGGTTCCCCCGACAGCCACCGGCGAAGAGCTCTCACGGATGCTGCTCGAGGAGGTGATGGAGCTGGATACCGAGCCGACAAAGATCGCAATTGCCTATATCAAGTCAGAGCTGGCAAGGATAATGGGATAAAAAAAGGCGCCTTCTCCCGGCGCCTTGTTCCCTCTTCTGCAGGCGCCCCTGTCAGGACGCCTTTTTATCTGATCCGTAACCTGTAAATGTTTCAGAGCAGGCTGATGCTTCGTTTGACGAAAGCGCTCAGTGCCTCGCCCTTGAGCATGTTGTTGGCGAGCATTGCAAGGTCAATCAGCTGCCTGGCAGTCTTATGCTCGTTGCCGAAGCCCTCCAGCAGGCTCTTCCTCTTATCCTCAAGCTGCTTCAGCTCTCCCCTGAGTCTCTCCAGGTCATCCTTCTCCACAGAGGGAACCTCTTCCGGCTTCTTCTTGCTGTGCTCCTTTTCCATAAAATCGATCTCAACCTTCGTTTTATCTATGCCGGCACTGTTCTTCTTCAGCTCGTCAGCATGCTCCTTGTCGAGATCACCGGCCAGGTCCATCACCAGCTTGTGGTTCGTGTTGAGCACCAGGTCGAAGCTGTCAGGCATCTCGCCGTAGAAGGAGTAGCCTCCCCCGAACTGTGCCATATCCTTCATCCTGCGCATGAATTCGCTCTGCGTGATGACCAGCGGAAGATCATTTTCATCGAGGCTCTCTGCCCTCACGTGAAAGCGTGCCTTGTCCGTGTCTGCAACCTGGCTGCGGAAGACCTGGGCGATGTCATCGGACTGCGACTGTGTGAGCTTCGAGGCGTGACTCTCATCCTTCCTGATAAGCTTCTCAATCACGTCACTGTCAACCCGTACGAACTTCGATGAGGGCTCCTTCGACTCCAGCGTGTTGATAAGATGAGTATCAAGCTGACCGTCAAGCACAAGCACGTCATAGCCCTTCTCTGCTGCCTTCGCCACATATGTGTGCTGTGCTACAGGGTCAGTTGTATAGAGATGGATTAGCGACTTATCCTTGTCTGTCTGGTTCTCCTTTATGATCTTGTCATATTCCTCAAGAGTGAAATACTTGCCGTCGGTGTTCTTGACGAGGGCAAACTTCGAAACCTTTTCAAAAAACTTCTCCTCGGTAATCATGCCGTACTCTATGAAGAGTTTGAGGTCATCCCATTTTTTCTCGAAGCTTTCACGGTCTTTCTTGAAGATGTCTGCAAGACGGTCTGCCACCTTCTTGGTGATATGGCCGGAGATCTTTTTCACGTTGGAATCGCTCTGCAGATAGCTGCGCGAGACGTTCAGCGGGATGTCTGGTGAATCTATGACACCGTGCAGAAGTGTCAGGAAGTCAGGCACGATACCCTCTACTGAATCGGTTACGAATACCTGGTTGCAGTAAAGCTGGATCTTGTTTTTCTGTATCTCGAAGTTGTTCCTGATTTTCGGGAAGTAAAGTATACCGGTGAGTTTGAACGGGTAATCCACGTTAAGGTGGATATGGAACAGCGGGTCTTCACCCATCGGGTAGAGTTCGTGATAGAAGCTGCTGTAATCCTCATCCTTAAGATCTGCCGGCTTGCGCGTCCATGCCGGCTGGGTATTGTTGATCACCTTCGGTTTGCCTGTATCGGCCATCTTTCCGTCTTTCCACTCCTTTTCGTTGCCGAACTGTACCTGGACAGGGAGGAAGCTGCAATATTTCTTCAGGAGCGACTCGAGCCTCTGTTCCTCAAGGAACTCTTTCGATTCCTTGTCGATATGAAGGATTACATCTGTACCGTGTTCGTCTCTTTTTGTCTCCTCGATTGCATACTCAGGGCTGCCATCGCATGTCCACTTCACTGCCGGTACATTTTCACGGTATGATCTCGAGACTACCTCCACCCTGTCAGAGACCATGAATGCCGAATAGAAGCCAAGGCCGAACTGTCCGATGAGGCCGCTGGCCTGGTCCTTGTATTTGTCGAGGAATTCGTTGGCGCTGGAGAATGCTATCTGGTTCAGATACTTGTCAATCTCCTCGGCGCTCATCCCGATACCGTTGTCCGATACGGTGATTGTTTTCTTCTTTGGGTCAAGTGTGACCTGTACGCGAAGGTCGCCGAGTTCGCCCTTGAATTCGCCGGCTGATGATAGTGCCTTCAGTTTCTGGATGGCGTCTGTGGCGTTTGACACCAGTTCTCTCAGGAAGATTTCGTGATCTGAATAGAGAAACTTCTTGATAATTGGAAAAATGTTCTCTGTGGTTACTCCGATTTTACCCTTTTCCATATTTTTTTAGTTTTCTGATTATCCTGCCCCGATTCTTCAAAGGGCGTGCCGTAGCAGGAAGCATGACAGAGTGGCAGTCTTGAAGAATTGCGAAGTGCGATTTGCGAATTGCGAAGTGCGAGGTGCGATTTGCGAAGTGCGAAGTGCGAATTGCGAATAGGCCATCAATACTTGCAGAAAGATGACAGTATATTGGACATTGGCCGTAGGCCAAAAAGAATTGTAGATGGCAGGCCCCACCTACCCTCCCACCTACCTGTCTCCCGAAACAGCCTCTGTCAGGCTTTTCAGTCGCCGGCAGGCGAGGCGGATCTCGTCATCCGAGATTGTCAGTGGCGGGGCAATGCGGAAGGCCTCCGCACAGAACAGAAAGTAGTCGAGCAGCAGTCCGTGTTCCGGGGCGCGTGCAACCATGGCCGGGATGATCTCCGGCTTCTCAGGAACCACAGCCAGTAGAAGACCCTCACCCCTTATCAGGGTGAAGGGCAGGTCCTGCAGTTCCCGTCTGATCAGCTGTTCCTTCTCAAGCGCCTTTTCTGCCAGTCCTTCATTCACAATTACCTCCAGTGATGCCAGTCCCGTTGCGCAACAGAGAGGATGTCCTCCAAAGGTGGTGATATGTCCCAGCACGGGATTATGTGTCAGTGATGACATTATTTCGCGTGATGCGATGAAGGCCCCCAGGGGCAGGCCTCCGCCCAGTGCCTTTGCCAGAACCAGGATATCGGGTGTCACATTATACCTGTAAAGGGAAAACAGGGAGCCTGTGCGTCCGAAGCCTGTCTGCACCTCGTCGAAGATCAGCATTGCACCATTTCTGGAGCATGCATCGCGAAGCTCATTCAGGAAGGTTACGGAGGGTTGTACGACACCTGCCTCCGCCTGTACCGGTTCCACAATAACGGCAGCGGTGTTGCAGCCGATCATCTCCGCCGCTGTCGGGGAGTTGAACTCTGCCATGACGGTTGCAGGCATGAGAGGTCGGAATGCATTACGGTAAACTTCCGAGCCCTGCACGCTCAGGGCGCCTGTCGTTGACCCGTGGTAGGCATTCCTGAAATAGATAATCTCGCTTCTCCCTGTGTACCGTCGTGCAAGTTTTATAGCTCCTTCGATGGCCTCACTGCCCGAGTTGACGAAGTAGACCGACTCCAGTGACTGAGGCAGCAGGGAGGCGAGACGTGTTGCATACTGTACCTGCGGACTCTGAATTATTTCGCCATAGACCATCAGATGCATATACCTGTCAGACTGATCTTTGAGGGCGCCCATTACAGCCGGATGGCGATGTCCGGTATTGCTTACCGAGACCCCGGAGATAAGGTCAAGGTAATCCCTTCCCTGTCTGTCATACAAGAATGAACCTTCCGCCCTCTCGATCTCAAGCATCAGGGGTGCGGGGGAGGTTTGACCGATATGTTCAAGGAAAAGTTGCCTCTGAGAAGGCATCAGCGTTGCATTATGTTGATATAGTTCATTATCCCGTCACGGTATGATTTGCCGACGGGCAGGATCTTGGGAGTGTTCCCGACGAAGATTGTGAGGCTGTTTTCGCTGATAGACCTGATTACGCTCTTGTTGACCAGGTATGAGCGGTGTATCCTCACAAAGAGGCTTGAGGGGAGTTGCTGTTCGATGGCCCTCATTGTAAAATGGATAGTGTATTTCTCATCACGGGTGATGACGCTGACATAGTTCTCAAGTGCCTCAACATATAGTATCTCCTTGAGTTTCAGTCTCACCAGCGAAGATGCCTTTTTAATGAATATCTCCTCTTCACCTGCCGCCGACGGTACTGCCCTTGGCGCATAGTATTTCATTATTTTTTCAACGGCGCGGCAGAAGCGCGGGTAGGTGATGGGTTTAAGAAGATAGTCTATTCCGTTGTAGTTAAAGGCCTTGTAAGCATGTTCCTCGCTTCCTGAGACGAAGATGATGTGCGGAGGATTTTCCAGGCTCGAAAGGAAGTCGAAACCGTCCATCTCCGGCATCTGGATATCGAGGAATATCAGTTCGATATCCCTGCGGGACATCAGCAGGTTTCGTGCCGAAAGCGAATCTGAGAAGCTGGCCACCAGAGACAGGGAGGAGGATTTGCCCACGAATTCTTCAAGTGTTCGCAGCCAAACGGGATCATCATCAACAATTATACAATTCATTGCGAAGGTTTGCGGTTGGGTTCAAGCGTCGCTAACAAATATACTAAATATTATATAAAAGTAGCACAACCGGATTATACGCCGTCAAAAAAATGCCGCATGGTGCGGCACTTAAATATAATAAATCAAAAAGGGGTGCCGGTGAGCACCCCTGAAACTTTTACTTCAGGCCTTTTGTAAGAGCCGGAGCTGCTTTGAATTTCACGACTTTCTTGGCGGGAACATTCAGTTTGGCGCCGGTGCGCGGGTTGCGGACAACTCTTGCACTTCTCTTCTCAACTTTAAAAGTACCCATTGAGGGGAGCTGGAGCCTCTGGCCTTTTTTCATAGCCTCACCAAATGCGCCTACGAAAGCGTTCAGAGCCACGTTGGCATCCTTAAGTGAAAGACCTGCTTTTTTTGCGATGCTGCCTACTAATTCTTTTTTTGTCATAGTCAATACAATTTTAGGGTTAGACCAAAATCTCTAATTGCATACAAATTTATTCCATTCTTGATCAAATGCAAGTTTTTGTGATCTTTTTTATGTCTGAAACGCCGAATTTTATGAGAAATGAGCACTTTTTATGTTCATAAACCCTTATCCGATGCGGTCATGGGCTGTCAGAGTGCTGTCAACGCCCCATTCACGGCGGTGCAGAGGCAGGTCCTGCGAGCCGAAAAACCATATTTTTTTTCACCCCGGGGAGAAAAGCAAAAAAAGATTATATTTGCACCCTCTGCGCCTGACGCATCCGTGTGACAGGCTTGTTCATGGAGAAATGGCAGAGTGGTCGATTGCGGCGGTCTTGAAAACCGTTGTCCGGGCGACTGGACCGGGGGTTCGAATCCCTCTTTCTCCGCAAACCACAGCACTCCCTTCCGCTTCAGGCGGAAGGGATTTTTATTTTACGGCAACGCGAGCCCGGCTTGCCGGAGCTGGCACTGAAGGAAAATAAAAACTCAGGAGCGCAGCTCTTGAGAGTGCTGCGGTTTGCATGATCCCCCGAACGGGATCACCGCAGGTAATCCCTTATTCGCTCTGCGCATACCTGTATTGTCTTTTGCCGGTTCCCACGCAAGGGATCACGACAGAATGAAATGAGCGAGTAATCCCGTTTTCTCTCCTATCTTTGCACCAACAACCCGCATATGATTAAGGATATCTCCCTCGAAGTCACCGCCCAGGCTACACTGATGCCTTACCTGCTAAGCTCCCTTGCCAACAGGAGCCGTGACAATATCAAGTCGCTCCTTCGCAACCGCCAGGTACTTGTCAACGGTGAGCCGGTAACACAGTTCAACCATGAACTGAAACCGGGCGACACAATTCTCGTATCCTCCGCCAGGCATTCCGGAGGGCTTATGGCCCGAAACATGCGACTAGTCTATGAGGACGAACACATTATTGTAATCGACAAGAACGCCGGGATTCTCTCCATTGCCTCGGATAATGAGAAGTACCTTACGGCATACAATATCCTTAGCACCTATGTCAAGAACCAGAAACCGTCGAACAGGATCTTTATCGTTCACCGGCTTGACCGTGACACATCGGGACTGATGATGTTCGCGCGAAGCGAAAAAGTGCAGAGCCTTCTTCAGCGCGACTGGAAGCGGAATGTCACGGCACGAACATATGTCGCACTGGTGGAGGGTGAACTGACCGAGCCGGAAGGGGTTATCAAATCATATATATATGAAAGCAAGTCACTGGTGATGCATTCAACCAGGGATCCAAAAAAAGGAGACCTGGCTGTTACCAGGTTCCGACTCCTGAAAAGCGGCAAGGAGTATTCACTTGTTGAGATAACCCTTGAGACCGGCAAGAAAAACCAGATCAGGCTGCACATGCAGGAGAAAGGTCACAGTATCGCCGGAGACAAGAAATACGGTGCACTGACGAGCCCCATAGGGAGGCTCGGACTGCACGCAAGCCTGCTGGCATTCATCCATCCCGTCACCGGAAAGGAGTTGCGGTTCGAGTCAAAGGTGCCTGCAAAATTCCGCAGGATGGTCAGGCTTGACTAGAAAGGCCAGAAATTATTGTCATACCAGATCTCTTCCCTCAGATCCTTGTCTATCCTGGCCAGCCACTGGTGATGGCCTCTCTCCCAGTCTGCCAGCATTTTGTAAAGGGCCTTCTCGTTGCTGTCGGTGGCCGATTCCGACCGGGATGAGTAGAGTTCAACAGCCTTTGCCTCGAAATCCATCGCGGCGCTTATGGCAGCAGCCTCATATCCCGCTGCGCTGATCTGACTCTTCATCTCTGCGGTGAGAACCGACTTCGCGACTTCATCAGGAGTATCACCGGTCTGCAAGGCGACACTCATAAAGAAATTGTGCTTCTGGTAGTACCTGTACTGTTCCGACAGGAAGCGAATATGCTCCTGCTCCTCGTCGGCGATCATTGTGAATAGCCGTTTTACGGCCTCGCTCTGCGTCTGGGCGGCAATGTTCGAATAGAATGCCCTGCCGCGCTGCTCGAGCAGGATTGCTTCCTTCAGGATGTCTGTGGTGGTTTTGGTATCCATTGTTTTCCTTGTTGGTTCAGGGATAATCACGAAGGTAACAAATTCATATGAATTTTGTTGCAGGGGGGGCGTGTATGCGGGGGGGGCCTGTCTACAATTCTTAATCCCCTACGGCACTTCGCAATTCGCAATTCGCAATTCGCACATCTTTATTGATCCCCTACGGCACTTCGCACTTCGCAATTCGCAATTCGCACATCCTTATTGATCCCCACCTGGCACTTCGCACTTCGCACTTCGCACTTCGCACTTCGCAAATTCTTATTAAAACGTCTGCATCTCATACAGCTTCCTGTAGATGCCATCCTGATTGAGGATCAGCTCCTCATGGGTGCCGCTCTCAGCAATGCGGCCGTCCTCTATAACCACTATGAGGTCAGCATGCTGGATGGTAGACAGCCTGTGAGCAATTATGACCGAGGTACGATTCTCCATCAGTTTCAGCATGGCATCCTGTACCAGCCTCTCCGATTCAGTATCCAGAGCCGAGGTGGCTTCATCAAGAATAAGTATCGGAGGATTGGCCATGATAGCTCTTGCAATGCTTATTCTCTGACGCTGTCCTCCGCTAAGCTTGTTTCCGCCCTCCCCTACCGTGTTCTCATATCCTTCAGCCGTCTCGGCTATAAAATCGCCGGCATTGGCAATGGTGGCGGCTCTGTAAACGCTTGCCGGCTCCACCTCCCCGTCAACAGCAAAGGAGATATTATTATAGAAGGTATCATTGAACAGTATGGCCTGCTGGCTCACGATGCCCATCAGCTGACGCAGGTCCCTGATATTCACGTCACGAATATCAACACCGTCAATGAATACTGAACCTCTGTCAGGATCAATAAACCGCGGGATCAGGTCTGCAAGCGTCGATTTTCCGCCTCCGGAGCGGCCCACGACAGCCACTGTCTGACCCTTTTTTATTGTGAGTGAGATATCTTTCAGCACCGGCTCATGGTTATAGGCAAACCATACATTCCTGAACTCGATGCTTTCCCGGAATCCGGCAAGTCTGACAGCATCAGGCTTCTGGGTGATCGTTTCCGGTGCATGAAGCACCTCGTTGATCCTGTCTATTGAAGCCATCCCCTTCTGGATATTGAACCAGGCAGTCGATATAGACTTGGCCGGCTGAATGATCTGCGAGAAGACCACCACAAAGGCTATCAGCCTGTCAGGAGACATGTTCCCTGTTCCCTTCAGGGCAAGAAAACCGCCGTAATAAATCACTATAAGCAGCACAACCGTTGAAAGGAACTCGCTAACCGGGTGAGCGAGGTAGGCTTTTCTTGCCACCCTTCTGAATGTCTTTGCATACTTCTCATTTGCTGCCCCGAACTGGCGTATCATCTTTCCTTCGGCATTGAATCCCTTGATAATGCGCAGTCCTGTCAGTGTCTCCTCAAGCACGGACAACAATCGTCCCAGGGCCTGCTGGCCCTTGAAGGAGGAGCTTTTGAGGCTGCGGCTGATGCGGGCTATAGCCCATGCGCTCAGCGGCAGCATCAGCAGGGCAAATATCGTCAGCTGGGGGCTGGTGACAAAGAGGTAGACAACAAAGATCAGTATAGTAAACGGATCCCGGAAGAGCATTGAGAGCGAGGCCACCACGGAAACCTCAATCTCCTGTATGTCGTTCGAAACCCTTGTCATCAGGTCACCCTTTCGGGCTTCGGAAAAATAAGAGAGAGGAAGTCTGAGTATCTTGTTGTAAATCACGTTCCTGACATCCCGGACAGTGCCTGCCCGAAGACTGGCCATGCAGTTATTTGCCAGGAAGACCATGAGGTTCTTGATGAAACTTGCAAGGGCAAAGACAATTACAACAACCATCAGGGTCCTCATCTCGCCATACCTCTCTATGGAGGAGGAGAAGAACCAGTTTGCCCACTCCTTTATATAACCGGCAGAAAAATTGAAGGGACCGGGATTTGGAATTGATTCCACCCTGTTGAAAAGGATTTGCAGAAAAGGTACTATAAGTGTATAAGTAAAGAGGGCGAAGAATGCACTCAGTATGTTGAAGCCCATATTCTGCACCGCCAGCCATTTGTACGGTTTAAGGTACTGCAGAAGTATCCGGATGCTCTTCATCTGATTCTTTCAGAAACCTGTGTAATTGAACGGGGTCACGGCCTTCATCTCCTGCTTCACCGCTTCACTGACATCGAGGGTGTCAATGAATTTAGTGATGGTCTCCCCGGTTATCTTCTCATTGGTCCTGGTGAGTGCCATCAGTGCTTCGTAGGGTTTTGGATAGCCCTCGCGGCGAAGGATTGTCTGAAGCGCTTCGGCAACAACAACCCAGTTATCCTCCAGATCGCTCCGGATCTTTTCGTGGTTGACTATCAGCTTCGAAAGGCCTTTCTTAACCGACTTCCATGCAATGAGCGAGTGAGCCATGGCGACACCCGTATTGCGTATTGCGGTGGAATCTGTCAGGTCGCGCTGCAAACGTGATACAGGCAGCTTGGATGAAAGGTGGCCGAAGAGGGCGTTCGCCACTCCCAGGTTTCCCTCGGCATTCTCGAAGTCGATGGGATTAACCTTGTGCGGCATGGCGGATGAGCCCACCTCTCCCTTAAGTATGATCTGCTTGAAGTAGTCGAGGGAGATGTAGCTCCACATATCCCTGCAGAAGTCAGTGATGATTGTATTGATCCGGCATATGCTGTCAAAGAGGGCTGCCAGGCCGTCATAGTGCTCTATCTGGGTCGTTGTCTGCTGTCTTTCCAGCCCCAGTTGTCCGCTTAGCAGCCTGTCCGCAAAATCTGGCCAGTTGACCTGCGGGTATGCCACCCTGTGAGCGTTGAAGTTGCCTGTTGCACCACCGAACTTGCCACCGTACTTCATTGTCATGAGTGTCATCAGCTCGCTGTCAAGCCGTTCAACGAAGACAGCCATCTCCTTGCCCAGCCGGGTAGGTGTTGCAGGCTGACCGTGAGTGCGTGCCAGCATCGGGATGTCACTCCACTCTTCGGCCATTGTTCTTATCGCATCGCGAAGTGATACAAGCATGGGTTTCATGACCTCTCTTACGGAATCGCGGATAGCCATCGGCATCGCAGTGTTATTGATATCCTGTGAGGTCAGCCCGAAATGGACGAACTCACCCCATTTGCCGAGGCCCAGGGCGGATATTCTCTCCTTGACGAAGTACTCGACAGCCTTGACATCATGGTTGGTGACCGCTTCCTTCTGCTTGATAAGATCAGCATCAGCCGGTGAAAATGAAGAGCAGATGATCCGGAGCGCCTGTTCCTTATCCGGCGGGAAACCACTGAACTGGGGTAATCGCGCATGCGAGAGCGCGATGAAGTATTCAGTCTCAACCAGTACACGGTAGCGCATCAGCCCGTACTCGGAAAAGAAGGGAACCAGTTCCCCCACCCGCTCACCGTACCGGCCGTCAACCGGTGAAATTGCCATTAAACGGTCCATATATATCTCCTCTCCGCGATTTTACCTCTGAATCAAAAATCAAAAATAGTATTTTGTACTGGTCTAAAAAAATTGAACCTTTGCATTTATGCGGGGAATGAATAAATGAGATGGAGAAGATCAGGGTTTCAGCAGTCAGGTATATAAACAGCTATCCGTTTATTATTGGTCTGCGCGACGGGGAGGTTGCGAAGATGATAGACCTGGAGGTATGCCATCCCTCGGAGTGTGCTGACCGGCTCATTGCAGGCCGCAGTGACCTGGGACTGATACCGGTTGCGATGATTGCAGGGATGAAGGAGTACCATCTTGTCGGCGACTACTGCCTGAGCACAAACGGAGAGGTTCGTACAGTGCTGCTGGTAAGCAACACACCATTTGAGGAGATATCAGCTATCTACCTTGATTACCGTTCCAGGAGTTCCGTGACGCTATGCCGTATCCTTGCGGCCCTTGCGTGGAAGCGGGATTACACCTGGCACCCGGCGCCTGAGGAGTTCGACATCACCGCCATGAGACACGGGGAGGCTGCAGTAATGATTGGCGACCGCTGTTTCGAGTACGCACGGCACTTCAGGTACAGGCTTGACCTGGGGCTGGAGTGGAAAAAGTTCACAGGTCTGCCTTTCGTCTTTGCCTGCTGGGTATCCACCCGCGAGCTGCCTGAGAAGTTTGCATCCCTCTTCAACGAGGCACTGGGTGAAGGACTGGCAAGAAGGAACGAGTCCGTCGACCTGCTGGCGGAGGGATCAGCGGCCACTCCCGATGAGGTGATCTTCTACCTTAATCACAACATGGACTACCGGCTTGACGACCACAAGAGGAAAGCCCTTGAAAAATTTATCGGATACATAAAAGAATTAAATATAACCCCATGAAAAGACTCACAGTCAGACTTGCATTACTGTTCCCGGCGTTATTCGCCCTGGCGGGATATTCCCTGCCGGTAAACGCTGCCGGACAGACCGGGCCCGACACCACTGCCGTAATATACAAGGTCGATATAAAAAAGAATATTGCTGCTCCCCTGTGGCGAAGCGTCAAAAAGAGCTTTGCCGAAGCGGACTCGGTCAATGCCGATTTCATGCTGATACACATGAATACCTACGGAGGCCAGGTTGACATTGCGGACTCGATGCGCACACTGATACTCAACTATGACATCCCGGTGCTGGTTTTCATTGACAACCAGGCCATCTCCGCCGGAGCGCTTATAGCCATATCGGCTGACAGCATCTACATGCGTTCGGGCGCCAGCATCGGCGCTGCCACAGTCGTTGATCAGACAGGGCAGAAAATGCCAGACAAGTATCAGTCGTTCATGCGCGGCATGATGCGGGCAACAGCTGAGTCTCACGGCAAAAAGCCGGTAGTTGAGAACGGTGATACAACCTGGGTGTGGCACCGTGATCCGGAAATCGCCCAGGCGATGGTGGATCCTTCAATAATCCTTAAAGGGATTGTAGATACAGGCCAGGTACTGACCCTGACAACTCTTGAAGCAATTAAGTATGGCTTCTGCGAAGGCGAGGCTGAGACCGTGGAGGAGGTCATGGAGAGTGCCGGAATAAAGGAATACACGATAAGAGAGCTAAAACTGACACTGGTTGACAAAATTATAATACTGCTCGTCAACCCGGTTGTCTCCGGGTTATTGATCATGCTGATAATCGGTGGCATCTACTTCGAGCTACAGTCGCCGGGCGTGGGATTTCCGCTTGCAGCAGCAGGATTCGCAGCACTGCTCTATTTCGCTCCGCTCTATCTTGAAGGTGTTGCTGCGAACTGGCACATCATTATCTTCATTGCCGGAATAATACTGTTGCTTGTGGAGATCTTCGCCATTCCGGGCTTCGGTGTTACAGGGGTCCTCGGGGTGATCGGCATTGTGACCGGGCTGGCGCTTGTGATGGTTGACAAGATCATCTTCCGTTTCGGTCCCTCAATCGACGGTGTCAGGGAGATCGTCGGCGCCTTCGCGCTAGTGCTTGCTGCGGCGGTCCTGGCAATAGGACTGTCACTGTGGCTCTCACGAAAACTTTTTGCCCCAAACAGGCTTATTGGCAGCCTGGCTCTTGAGACATCGGTGAACCAGGCGGACGGGTTTGAAAGCTTTGACACTGAGAAGCTGCGGTCAGTTGTTGGCAGCAGGGGTATCGCCCATACAGTCCTGAAACCGTCGGGCAAGGTGAGAATAGGAGACGAGGTCTACCCTGCCGTTGCAGAGACAGGATTTATTACACGAGGAACGGCTGTTATAGTCAGAAGGGAAGAACAGGGCAATCTCTACGTAGTGGCCGCCGAGAGTTAGAGACCTACAGCGAAATGAAGGTCAGACTGTACAGGAGGGGTGATTTCCCCGGGATCATGGAGGTATGGAGTGCCACGGGGCTGAGCAGGCCTGAGCGTGGCGACGATGAGGCAACGATAGAGAGAAGCATTGCAATCGGAGGCACCATGCTCGTGATGTATGATCCGGACGATGCCGGCAGGATTACCGGAACATCCTGGCTCACCTTCGACGGCAGGAGGCTTCACCTCCACCACTTCGGGATAGAGCCGGCGCACCAGAGCAAGAGATTCTCGGCGCTACTGCTTAAGGAATCACTACGCACAGTCAAGGAAAAGGGTTACCAGGTAAAGCTGGAAGTCCACAGGACAAATGAGATTGCTGTCAGTATCTATAAAAAAGCGGGTTTCGAGTACCTGGGCGATTACGACGTCTACATTATCCGTGATATACAATCAATTGAAATTTAAAATGTTAAAATAACATTAAAGAGTCTGTTTTATTTGGCTTACGCCCGTTATTTTTAGTATATTTGAGAAAATCTATCTACATCAAATCATGGCACGAACACTGACATTTGGACAATTGAGAAAGATCAAGGACCAGCTTCCTGACGGAAGCATAAGAAAGATAGCTGATGAACTGGCTATGGAAGAGGAGACCGTCAGGAATTATTTCGGAGGCTGGAACTTTGACCGCGGGCAGAGTGCCGGGATCCATATTGAAAAGGGACCCGAGGGGGGCATCGTCACCCTGGAGGACACTACCATACTTGATCTTGCTGAAAGTATGCTTGCCCGCTGATTATGACACTCAAAGATTAGGGAAAGCAAAAGTTCTTACTTTTGCTTTTTTCTTTTTATTTGATGGCACATACATTCATCAGGCAGGCAGAGGAGAAGCACGGAGCCCGGCTCAGGGAGGAATGCAGGCATATTTTCGAGACAGCCGGTATCCCCTCACATGACCACCTGCATCATGAAAGAGTATGGGAAAACGCTGCACAACTACTTGAACGTCTGTACAGTGCAGGAATGGTCACCGGCTCCTCCATTGCGGAAAAAGCCATTATCGCTGCCTTCTTCCATGATACCGGCCTTACCGTCAACAGGGGCATGGATCACGGAAGGGAGAGCAGACGTATCTGCGACAGTTTCCTTGAGACACTCTCTTTGGATGCCGCTGACCGCAGGGAGATACTCGATGCGGTTGAGAAGCATGATGACAAGGATTACACACTCCAGTCTGATCCCTCCTCACTGGCTGCAATCATCTCTGTGGCCGATGACATGGATGCCTTCGGGGAGACAGGGATCGGAAGGTACGAGGAGATCTATGCAATGAGGGGCATCGCTGCCTCCGAAATGCCCGGGATGATCGTTGAAAACGTTCTCTCGCGTCTCAGGCATCTTGAATCAACATATGGCATTTTTCCGGATCTTGCTGAGGCAATGAGAGTAAAAGCAGAAACAGTAATTAGTTATTTCAGAGATAGAACCAGATGAATAAAAGACTATTAAACATCCTTCTGGCTGTAATGGTGGCAGGCGGTCTCCAGGCGCAGAATACAGCCAACACACCAGTACTTGCATATGATGACAACCGGAGCCTCTCCTGGGAGGAGGCTATCAGGTTCTATAAGGACCTTGATGAGCGGTATGAGGAGGCCACCCTGCTGGAGATGGGCATGACTGATGCCGGACAGCCCCTGCATCTGTTCATAATCTCATCCGGCGGCGAGAGTGACCCGGCCGCGATACACAGTCAGGGCAAGGCCATAGTACTGATAAACAACGGCATACACCCGGGCGAGCCTGAAGGGATCGATGCAAGTGCACGGTTTGCCGCTGACCTGCTCGCCAATAAGGACGGGATGAAGAAATATCTGCGAAGCTGCTCCGTGGCCATCATTCCGGTATATAACATAGGCGGGGCGCTGGCGCGAAGCCGCTACTGGCGCATAAACCAGAACGGCCCTGAGGAGAAGGGTGCAAGGCGAAACTCACGCTTTCTCGACCTGAACCGTGATTTCGTCAAGCAGGACTCACGCGATGCACGCGCCTTTGCTGAGCTTTACCGCTTCCTGGACCCGGATGTGTTCCTCGACACCCATACCACTAACGGTTCGGACCACCAGTTCACAGTGACACTCATAGCCACCCAGCCCGAAAAGATGCACCCTGAGATGGAACAGTTCTTCCGCAATGATATGCTTAAAGAGCTATACAGCCGCATGAAGGAGGCTCAAAATAACGAGATGGTCCCTTATGTGCAGTACACTGATAGAGGTGAGATCAAGGCAATCACCGGCTTCGAAGAAAGTGCATATTATTCAACAGGCTACTCCGCCCTCTTCAACTCCTTCGGTTTCATGACAGAGACGCTGGTCTACAAGCCCTATCCCGAGCGGGTGAGAGGGACCTTGCAGTTCATCACCGAGCTGTTCAGATACACAAGCCTGAATCACAAGGAGATCCTTCGCTTGCGGGCCGAAGCCAACCGTCGAACGCTGGAGGCAAAGGAGTTTGTCATTGACTGGGAACAGGACACCACCAGGTGGGACCTGATTGACTATCACGGCTACAGGTACGATGAGAGGACCGCTCCCATCAGCGGCAGAAAATCAGGATTCTACAACAGTGAGAAACCCTACACCGAGACCATCAGGTACTACAACTATTTCAACCCTGCCGTCACCGTCACAGTGCCGGACGCATACATTGTCCCTTTCGCATGGGAAGAGGTTATCGAGCGCCTCATCGTCAACGGAGTGGAGATGACGCAGTTGCAGGCTGACACGACGCTCACGGTGGAATCTTATTACATTGACAGCTTCGAGCCGGCACGCAGAGCCACACAGGGACACTACTTCAACAGCAGGGTCGAGCTCCGCACCGTAACCCAGGATGTTGAATTTTTCAAAGGAGACTACATAGTACCCCTGAGCCAGAGATCAAAAAAGTACATACTCACGATGCTCGAGCCGCAGAGCGAATCGGGCTTCTTCGCCTGGAACTTCTTCGACTCATTCCTCGAGGGACAGGACTGGTATTCGGTCTGGGGATTCGAGAGTCACCTCAAGGAGTTGCTTGACCATGACCCGGTGCTTCGCGAGGCCTTTGAAAAGGCCAAACGCGATGACACGACCGTGGCATCCGATCCTGTAGCGCAGCTGCAGTGGCTCTATCAGCACACGCCTGCCTCAGAGCTGGAGAAGAGAACCAGGCTCTACCCTGTAGGCAGGCTGATGAATGCAGGTAAAATGTTAAACTCCGGGAATTGAAGGCAATGGCAGAGAAGAAGCTTAGCAGCACCTACGACAGTGAGGAATTCAGGAAACAGGGTCATGAGCTGATAGACGTACTGGCCGACTACCTGAAAGATTCAACCGCCAGGAGCGATATGCCAGTGCTCAATTACAGTGATCCTGACGACCTTGTGAAGGAATATGACTTTGACAATCCGGCCAACCGTGACCTGCCACTCGGCGGTTTTATCCGCAAGGTGATAGGTGACATGAACCATATGCATCATCCGCGGTTTGTCGGCCACCAGAACTCCCCTCCCCTTACGGCAGGCATTATTGCGCAGATGTGTACCACGCTGCTCAACAACGGGGTTGCGGTCTACGAGATGGGACCTGCATCCATGGCGGCGGAACGGAATGTGATAAGATACTTTGCAAGACTCATCGGCTTTGGCGAAGAGGCTGACGGGATCTTCACCCACGGGGGCAGCGCAGGCAACCTGACAGGATTGCTGGCAGCACGTCAGGCGATGAGTGAATACAATATCTGGGAAGAGGGTGTAAGGCATGACAGGCCCGTAGGAATCATCGTTTCGGACCAGTCGCACTACAGCATCTCCCGCAATGCCAAGGTGATAGGCCTTGGCGGCGGTTCAGTCATACGGATCCCGTATGACAGTCGCTATGCCATGAGGACGGACCTTCTCAAAGAGACGCTCAGGAGGGCGGAAGAGCATGGCATCCGGGTGATCTGCGTGGCAGCCAACGCCTGCTCAACCGCTACCGGTACCTATGATAACCTAGAAGAAGTTGCTGCCTTCTGCCAGGAGAACAAGCTGTGGTTCCATGTTGACGGGGCACACGGCCTGGGTGTACTTTTCACGGAGAAATACCGCCACCTGGCCCGGGGGCTGGAGTACGCTGATTCGGTTGTGATTGATTTTCACAAGATGCTGCTCACTCCAGGACTGAACACGATGGTTATCTTCCGCGACGGCCGGAGATCATACGAGACCTTTGCACAGAAGGCAGGGTACCTCTTCGACAAACAGGACGGCAATGAGTGGTACAACGGAGCCCGCAGGACGCTTGAATGCACCAAGAGCGGCCTGGGCATAGTAGCCTGGGCAGTCATAAAATACTATGGCGAAGAGGCTCTCGGCAGGTATGTCGAGAGCAGGCACGACCTTGCGGGAAGGTTCGGCAATGCAATAAGGAGAACAACGGATATGGAGCTGGCAGTGACGCCGGAGTCGAATATTGTCTGCTTCAGGTATGCACCGGCAGGCGCTGACAGTAACAGACTGAACGAGCTGAACCGGGCTATCAGAAAGACAGTGGTTCAAAGCGGTGAGTTCTACATTGTGCAGACGGAGCTGGACGGGACAATATGGCTGCGCACCTCACTTATGAATGCAATGACTGATGACGTTGACCTGGAGAGGCTTATCAAAGCTGTCCTGAGGCACGGTGCGAAAATCGCCGGGGAGCTTACCTGACGAAGAAATCGAGCACGGTCTCCCCTGCCATCCGGGCAACAAGGTTGTCACCCTTCCTCACCTGACCCACACCTGACGGGGTTCCCGTGAAAATGATGTCTCCCGTTTTCAGGGTGTAATATCCGGAAACGTATTCAATTATCTCGGAAAAGCCAAAGATCAGGTCTGATGTATTTCCTTCCTGCCTGACCTCACCGTTAACCTCCAGGGTGAAACCTATGTCAGCATGGTTAACAAATCTCTCTGCCGGAAGGAATGTGCCTATCGGGGCGGATCCGTCGAAGGTTTTTGAGAGTTCCCATGGATGACCCGCCTGTGAGAACCTGTGTTGCAGGTCGCGTGCGGTAAAGTCTATTCCTACTGTAAGAGCATCATAGTAGCGGTGTGCATACTTCGCTGCAATACCCTTTCCCAGCTTCGAGATGCGAAGCACAATCTCAGCCTCAAACTGCAGATTCTTTGAGAAATCCGGGAGGAAGAACGGCTTGTTCTTCTTCAGTAGAGCTGAATCAGGTTTCAGGAAGATCATTGGCTCCTGCGGAAGGGGCCGACCCATCTCTGCCGCATGCTTTCGGTAATTGAGTCCGACACAGATTATCTTCATGGCAATCTTACGCCTTGCCGAATGAGCGCACCTTGATGGCCGTGATCACCTGCTTTGTATTCTGGGGAAAATCGCCGTTCATCATCCACGAGTAGTACGACGGTTCCTCCTTAAAAACAAGCTCCACGGGCTTACCCTTGTGCTTTCCGAAGTTGAAGACCTCAACTCCCTGTTCATTGAACACGATGCGGCCTGCAAGATCAGCATTATTGTTGAAGGCGCTGAATACAGAGAGCTTGTCAATATCATTCTCCAGGTCAGTGTACCTGTCAAGCTGAGCCTTCAGTATCTCATAGGTTGCTGCTGTGTCTGCCTGTGCGCTGTGGGCGTTTTCCAGGTCCATGTTGCAATAGAATTTATAGGCAGCACTGAGGGTCCTCTGTTCCTTCTTGTGGAAGATGACCTGGACATCGACGTACTTGTGGCGTGCAGGGTTGAAATCGACATTTACCCTGAGAAACTCCTCGCAGAGAATCGGAATATCGAACTTCATCGAGTTGAAGCCGGCAAGGTCACAACCCTCGAGGAAGGCGGCTATTCGCTTTGCGACATCCCTGAAGTGCGGCTCATTCGCCACATCTGCATCGGTAATGCCGTGCACGCGTGTTGCCTCCGGTGAAATTGGGATGCCGGGATTGAGTCTGAGGGTGAGCCACTCCTCTGCGCCTCCCGGGGAGACCTTCAGTGCGGAAAACTCTACGATACGGTCAGTAGCGATGTTCACCCCTGTGGTCTCCAGATCAAGGACGACCAGGGGTTTTCTTAGATTTAATTCCATTGTTTCCTGGTTCTCAGGCGTTGATCATCATTGGCATGAGCAGCATCAGGAGGTCTTCATCCTCATTCGCCGGCTCGGCGGGAAGGAAGAGGCCTGCCCTGGTGGGGTCTGCAAGCTCAATTACAACATCCTGTGATGCAATATTTGAGAGTATCTCCAGCAGGAAGACCGACTTGAAGCCAATTTCCATGTCATCACCCTCGTACAGGCACTTATGACGCTCGTAGGCTGAGATTGAGAAGTCGATATCCTGCGCCGAAACTGTAATCTGGTTCGGGCTGAACTGGAGCTTGACAAGGTTACTGGCCTGGTTTGAGAAGACAGAGACCCTGCGCAGTATGTTGTAGAACTCGAGTCTGTCTATGCGGACCTTTCTCGGGTTGTTTTTCGGGATTACCGAATTGTAGTTCGGGTAGTTGCCCTCAACGAGGCGGCATACCACCCTGTAATCCGAAAGGGTGAAGAAGGCGTTTCTGTCGTCGAACTCAACCGAGACCAGGCCGCTTTCCCTGGGAAGGATGTTCTTGAGCAGCGAAGCCGGCTTCTTCGGAAGGATGAATGATGCTTCATCGTCAGCCTTTGCGTCACTTCTCTGGTATCTTACCAGCTTGTGGGCATCGGAAGCAACAAACGTAAGTTTCGAAGCTGATGCCTCAAAGAGGATGCCTCCCATTACCGGGCGAAGCTCATCATCAGCCGTTGCGAAGAGTGTCCGGGAGATCCCTGCCAGAAGTACATCAGCAGGAACATTGAATCCGAAACGCTTCTCCTTCTTGATGACCGGCAGCACCGGGAAATCTATTCCGTTCTGGCCTACTACGCTGAAACGGCCGTTCTCGGAGTTAATAACTGCAGCCAGGGTATCAGGATTGATATCAAAGGTGAGAGGCTGCTCGGAGAACTCCTTCAGAGTTTCAAGCAACAGCCTGGCTGGCAGCGCCACCGTGCCGCTTCCCGTAATGTTGTCAAGCCGCATGTGCGTGATAAGAGTCGACTCCAGGTCTGAAGCCGTGATCTCCAGATCATTGCCGCTGATATTGAAAAGGAAATTGTCAAGAATAGGAAGGGTATTCTTTGAACTGATCACCCTGCTTATGGCCTGCAGGTGACCCAGGAGCTCTGTGCTTGATACAACAAATTTCATATTGTCATTCATTTAAGTTTTTCCGAAAACTGAACTCTGTGGACCGGTAACTTATTGATTATAAATACAGTCTGCTTTAAAAACCGGCTTATCAATATTACAAAAAAATATCTTACCCTCAAACAAATTTATTTAACCGAAATAAACCGTCTGCGCCTGAACAGGTTATAAGCCACACCGGCAAGGATAATGATGATCACCGGCATCACTGTATTTACCATCTGCCACATCACTCTCCCACTCTTGATTTTTGCCTGATCAAGCAGTCTCGGTCTGAGTTCCCTTGAGCGCATTTCAATGAGGCCGTTGTCATTCACAAGGTAGTTGATGCAGTTCACAAGAAAGTCCTTATTACCGAAAGTCTGCATCGTATACCTGTCAAGCCCGAGTGCCAGCGGTTCCGGGCTGCCTCCTGACCAGGAGACTTCGTTCCTTATAATGTCACCGTCAGCTATAACTATCATCCTGGCGGGTTTGCCGAGCGTCACAGCCTGCAGTCCCGGTTCATTCATTATGCTTGCCACCATCCTGTTTTCGAAGGCTGAACGGAATGTCCCCTCCAGCAGTACCGCCACCGGCATCGGGCCGGCGCTGAACATCTCGTCAGGCACTGTTTCGGCAGCCTCCTCCAGTGAGATAAGCATTGGAGGCATGACGGTCCTGGATTCGGGTGAGGTAGTCAGCAGAACGGTTTTCTTCACGCCCGGATCACGGCCCACGGTATCAACGGTTCCGGTGAACTCCCCCTTGACCCTGTTCAGGTTCCTTGTTACAGGATGTGACGGCGATGGGCGAAGCAGCGGGTAATAGACCCAGGGGGTTGGCACATACTGTGAGTCTCCTCCTGGATTGGATACCTTCAGTGGGATGAGCATGCAGTCGGCATCCTGCACCAGCACCGGATTGATCCTTGCACCGTACCTGAATAGCATATCGCTGATGGAGAGGGGCTCATAGAGGGCAACCGTTGCCCCGGCAGTGAGACTGTCAGCGTTGATCTTAACCTCCTCGGCCAGCCATAGAACCCGTCCGCCGTTCATGATATACTGGTCAATTATGAACTTGTCCTTCTCGTCAAACACTCCCCGGGGTGCAGCAATTATGATTGCCGCGTACCTGTCAATTATACCTCTGCGGCCGCCGATAACACCCCTGTCAATATTGTAAAACTTTGCGAGCTCCAGGGTCAGGTCTGCAACGAATATCTCATCCAGTTCGCCATGTCCTTCAATAAAGGCCACAGTATGTACCGTGTCAGCCGTGGCTGTGGCAATGGCCTGTATGATCTCGTACTCCAGCCCTTCCGTTGAATGTAGCAGGTTTGTCTCCGGGGGCAGCGTCGGGTTGTTCCTCAGGAAATTGACGGGTATTACGGTCTCCCCGGCGGTGACTGTTAGTGAGGGAAAAATCATCTTCTGCGTTCTTCCGCCCTCACCGTCGGAGGCCATCACATTCACCGGTGTCAGTCCGCGGCCCATGAGCTCTGAATGAAGGCGGTCACGCTCATTCCTGTCAGGTGATTTCGAAGGGTTAATAAAGTTGAATTTTATCTTTCTTCCTGAGGTGATGCGAAACTCATCCAGGTACTGCTCCACGCTTCGTCGCAGCTTTCTGAAGGCGACAGGCAGCTCACCGTCGAGCCAGACATCAACCTTCACCTCCTCATTGAGCTCCTTCAGTATTCTTTTTGTCGGCTCTGCCAGTGTGAACCGTCTGTCTTCAGTCAGGTCAACGCGGACATGTATAAGTGACAGAAGTATGCAGGCAGCGCCTGTGATGCCCAGAATCATAAGAGGTTTTGTGATTTTGCTGCGTCGGAGGGTTATTCTTGCCGCCTCGCAGAAGAGGACGGTAATGAAGATGAAGTAAGCTATGTCACGAATGTCAAGCACTCCCCTGCTTATGGACCTGTAATGCTCATTGATCCCCATTGCCGAGACTTCTTCCGCTGCGCCGGAGAGCCCGGGCAGCATGCTCAGTGAGTCAAAGCCTCTGAACATCAGGAAGGAGAGAACGGCTGCAATGATGAATGATATTACCTGGTTGGTTGTGAGGGCCGATGCGAAAAGGCCGATTGCCGAGTAGGCTGCGGCAAGCATCAGCAACCCTATAAATGATCCTGCCGTTGCACCCCTGTCGAAGTTGCCGGGAGTTTCTCCCAGAATCCATACTGAGATAACGAATACTATTGCGGGAAGCAGTGCCAGGAGCACCAGGAAGACCGATGCGAGGAACTTGCCGTAGATCACCGCTCCGTCACCCACCGGCCGTGACCATAGCAGTTCGATGGTTCCCGACTTCCTCTCTTCCGAGAAAAGCCGCATGGTGACGGCTGGTACCAGGAAGAGGAATAACCATGGGGAGAGGACGAAGAGGGGGTCCAGTCCGGCATAGCCGCTGTCAAGCAGGTTCCATTGCCCCGGCATGATCCACATGATCAGGCTGTTGGCCAGAAGAAAGACAATCATGACGATATAGCCCGTCAGAGAGCTGAAAAAACCGGCTACCTCTTTTCTGAAGAGAGTGAACATAGATTCTTGTTTGTTGTAAAATTATCCAAATCTTTCATGGCCTCACAGGCCTTCTGCCATTTTTAATATCCATTATCAGGGTCCCGGGGTAATAGAACCCGATAATCCTCTCATATGTATGTTTCTTTTCTGCCATATGTTTTGCCCCGTCCTGGCAGAGTCCCACGCCGTGACCGTATCCCCTGCCGCTTACCGCAATGCTGTCTCCGGCAGGCGTCATGGTGAACCATGATGAGCGCAGGGCGAAGCGAATCCGTATCTCCTCGGAGGTGACAGTCTTGCCCTGGATTGTGCGGCTTGCGATCCGGTTTCCGGTACCCGGCTGTGCCGGCCAGAGGTTTCCTGCCGTTCCCGTGGTTATGCCCTTCGAGCTGAGGAAGCTGTTCCACTCCGCCCGTGAAATGTTTTTCTTCCATGTTGATGAGGAGGAGTAGCTGCACCACGGGTCTTTCACGCTTACAAGGTATGGATATCCTGCCAGCCATACATCTTCCGATGATGCTGTCACACCTCCGCAGTTACCGTGGAACGCAGCCTCAATGAGTATGCTGTCGCGGTCAGTGATCACCTTGCCGGCTGTGGCCCGGCAGGCATTTACGATCACAGTGTCGGTCACCACTCCGGGGTAGACCTGGCAATGGATATCGTCACACATGTTGTATCCGTCGAGCTCGTGCCTGTTTATATTCCTGTAGATGTAGGTGCGGGCAACCACCGCCTGTGCCTTGAAATAGTCTGACGGGCCGAATTTACCCGCTTCGGCACGCACCACACCGGGCAGACAGTTTTCTTCCGTGGTGATGTTCAGTATCAGCAATGAACCGGGAAAAGGTTTGATCCTGAGCGATCCCTCCAGTGTTTTCTGTGGTTCGCTTCCACCCGGGGCGCGGATGGTAAAGAGCGAGTTCGCGTCGCCCGGGGTGAAGAAGAGTGAGTCGGCGGCGCCCATGGTACCTGAGAGTGTCCTGTAGACAACCCGGTTGTTGAACATTGTCACCGCAATGATGTCCCCCGGCATAAGTCTTACCTCTCCGGCGATGCCGTCGTTGAGCAGATAGTGTCCGCTGTCAGCTGTGAAGAACACAGAAGAGGGACGGGTGCGGGCAAAGATGCGGATGGAGATCTGTGAATAACCGGCAAGCGATGCCAGCAGAAAAAATATGATGAGTGACGCTCTTCTCTTCATCATACATTATTAAGGTTCAAGGCTGGCTACTATGTCAGCCGCCACTCTTTCAGATGCGCCGCTGCCCCCGAGTATCTCCCGCAACTCCCTGTATTCTCTCTTCATCATACCGTGCCTGTACCCGGTAGCGAGGATCTGTGACAGTTCCCGATGCAGGCCTGTAAGGTTCAGTTCTTTCTGTATCAGCTCCCGGACCACCTCCCTGTCCATCACGAGGTTTACCAGCGAGATGAAGCGTACTTTAATGACCCATTTTGCCAGAGTATAGGTTAGACGGCTGGTGCTGTAACAAACGGCCTGCGGCACGTCAAACAGCGCTGCTTCAAGGGTGGCGGTGCCTGAAGTCACCAGCGCCGCTTCGGCCACAGCCAGCAGGTCATAGGTTTTGCCATTGATGATCCTGACCGGAGAACCTTCCGTACATTTACTGTAGAGTTCCGCCGGCAGGTGGTCCATTGCAGCAACGACAAACTGATAATCAGGAAAGGAAGGCGCCACGGAAGCCATCACCGGCAGAATACGGCTAACCTCCTGGATCCTGCTGCCTGACAGAAGCGCAATGACCGGGCGGCTGTCGAGGTTCAGCGAACTTTTAATGGCTTCGGTACCGGGTGCCTTCCTGCGCCATCCCTCAATATGATCAATTAAAGGATTACCCATAAAGATTGCAGGGTGGTTATGACGTCTGTAAAACTCCTCTTCAAACGGAAAGATAATATAGAGCCTGTCAACGTAACGCTTCAGTTTTTCGACCCTTCCTTCGCGCCATGCCCAGAATTTAGGAGAGATGTAATAGTAGACCCTGAAACCCGATTCCTTCGCAAAGCGGGCCATGCGCAGGTTGAATCCCGGATAGTCGATAAGTATAACCACATCAGGCTTCATCTCACTTATCTGGCGGCGGCACTCCCTGAAGTTGGCATTCACCTTCCGGATGTTGGCGAGCACCTCCCAGACGCCCATGAAGGCAGTCTCGCGATAGTGCTTCAGCAACTTTGCCCCTGCCTCCTGCATCATGTCACCACCCCAGCAGGAGATAACAGCCGCCGGGTCAGTGAGACGCAGGTGCTTCACGAGGTTTGAACCATGAAGATCTCCTGATGGCTCGCCGGCTATGATAAAGTACTTCATCTCAGAACAGCTTGATCCCGAAGACCGTGAAAGCCCATGCTATGGTTATCCCGAGAACCCCCTTTGAGGCCCTGAGCATCTCGAAACGGTTGAAGAGAAGAAAGATTATGATGTTGGAAAAGACGCAAACACTCATAATCTGGGAGACGTTGCCCGCATCACCAATCTTCCTGAAATATTCAGCCAGTGAGAGGCCGTGACGGGTGAACAGGAAAAAGAGTGTGAAGGCGATGAGCGGTACGACTGCCCCAGCAATCGCTCCCGTCAGGGCATTGTTTAGCTTTTGCCTCAACTGCATGTCAGAGTTTCGTTTTCAGGGTTTCCATGAAGCTGTAGGCTGTCATATCAGTTGTGACCGGCACAACCGAGACATATCCGTTCTGGATGGCCCAGTCATCAGTGTCGGAGGCTTCCGGCTCATGGTTAATGAAATTGCCTGTCAGCCAGTAGTAGGTTTTGCCGGCAGGGTCTTTTCTCTTTTCGAACTCTTCCTGCCAGTTGCCAGAGGCCTGGCGTGCTACAACCATCCCCTTTATCTCAGAGGCAGGTATTGCAGGGAAGTTTACATTGAGGCATATACCGGTCGGAAGAGGTTCGCGAAGCAGCAATGCGCAGATCCTGCGGATATATTCACCGCAGCCCGAGAAGTCAGCTGCAGAGGAGTAACTGTTGAGTGAAAAGCCTACGGATGTGATATCGTAGAGGCACCCTTCCAGGGCGGCAGCCATTGTTCCGGAATAGAGTATACTGGCTGATGCGTTTGAGCCATGGTTAATGCCTGAGACGATGAGATCCGGCTTGCGGTCCAGCAACTGGTTTACTGCCAGTTTTATCCCGTCCGCTGGAGTGCCGCTGCAGGCATAGATCCGTTTCCTGTCGTCTTCATCTATAAGTTTGACCCTGAGAGGCTGCTTTACAGTAAGGGCCTGTGACATTGCGCTCCGGCTTTCCGTGGCAGAGATTACCACGAGCTTGCCGAACTCCTCCATGATACCGATAAGTGTTTTTATCCCTCCGGCATAAAGGCCGTCGTCATTTGTAATGAGTATCAGTTTATCGTTTTCTTCTAGTTTCATCCGGATTTCTGTTGACGTGCAAATATAATGATAATGCCTGTGCTTTTAATAGCGGGCCCGTTGATGCCGCAAACCTTTTTTCCTTACTTTTGCATGTTAAAATTCAGATAAAAGAACTGTAATGAAGATTTCTTATAACTGGCTCAGGGAGTATCTTGAATTTGATGCATTACCGGAGGAGCTATCAGCTGTTCTGACATCCCTCGGTCTGGAGGTGGAAGGGATGGATGAATGGGTATCTGTCAGGGGCGGCATGAAGGAGATTGTTGTAGGGAAGGTGTTGACCTGCGAGAGACATCCTGATGCTGACCGGCTCAGCGTAACCACCGTTGACACCGGCGGTCCCGAACCTCTGCATATTGTATGCGGGGCTCCCAACGTAGCTGCCGGACAGCTGGTGGCTGTTGCACGGACAGGCGCCGTAGTCTTTCACGGTGATGAACAGTTTGAGATCAAAAGGTCAAAGATACGGGGCCAGCTCTCCGAGGGGATGATCTGTGCCGAGGATGAGCTTGGAATAGGCAAAGACCATGAGGGTATCATTGTGCTTGACAGCAGCGCCAGGGTAGGCATGCCTGCAGCAGAATACTTCGGGGTCACAACTGACACTGTTTTTGAGATTGGGCTGACACCAAATATGATAGACTGCAGCTCGCACTACGGAGTGGCACGGGCACTTGCAGCATATTACAACCTTCAGAAACCTGTAAGGGCAAAGCTTCCTGAGATCACGGGGCTGAAGAGGGAGACCGACAGCGGCGCCATCAGCGTCACTGTGGAGGCGCCGGAGGCCTGCATACGCTATTCAGGACTGACGGTAAGAGGCATTAAGGTAGGACCATCCCCCGTATGGCTTCAGACGAGACTCAGGGCGATAGGGCTCAATCCCATCAATAATGTTGTGGACATTACCAATTTCGTTCTTCACGAGACCGGTCAGCCGTTGCATGCATTTGACGCAGCAGCGATAAAGGGTGCTACCGTCCGGGTCATGCACCTGCCGGAAAAGACAAAATTCGTTACCCTGGACGGTGTGGAGCGTACCCTCGCGGCCACCGATTTGATGATATGCAACAGCGATGAGGGCATGTGTATCGCCGGTGTCTTCGGCGGCCTGCAGTCGGGTGTGACCGAAGCCACCACGGATCTGTTCCTTGAGAGTGCCACATTCAGTCCTGTCTCCGTACGCCGTACTTCGCGAAGGCATGATCTGCGCACCGACGCTTCCTACAGGTTTGAGAGAGGCACTGATCCGGAGATGACGCTCTATGCCCTGAAGAGGGCCGCGATGCTGGTGAAGGAGATCGCCGGTGGCGAGATTGCAGGCGATATCGTTGACATCTACCCCACCCCGGTGCACAGGGCAGTTGTGAAGTTCTCTCTTGAGCGCATGCAGCGACTGATAGGCAAGGAAATACCGGTTGAGACAGTCAAGACGATTCTCTGGAGCCTCGATATTCATATTACCCATGAGGAGCCAGGGATACTTACCCTGGAGATCCCCACCTACCGTGTGGATGTCACCCGTGAGGCCGACGTCACCGAGGAGGTTCTCAGGATCTACGGCTATGACAACATTGGCATAAGCAGCGAGATGCACTCGATGCTGACGCACACCGAACGGCCTGACCGTGAGAAGGTAGCTGCAAACATGGCAGAGCTGCTCTCCGGCAACGGCTTTTCAGAGATAATGTGCAACTCCCTGACCCCGGCAGCATGGTTTGAGACCACGGGCGATTTTGATGTGAAGACGCTTGTCAGACTGGCCAATCCGCTCAGCAGTGACCTGAACGTCATGCGCATGTCTCTCCTGCCCGGGATGCTGAATACAATCGCATGGAATATCAACAGGCAGAACGGCAGCCTCAGGCTGTTCGAGCTGGGCAATACGTACGCTGCCCGAGAGGGGAAGAACACTCTTGAGATCAGTGACAACTTCGCGGAAACACAGATGCTGGCACTGGCACTGACCGGGAATATGAATGAGAAGTGCTGGAACACGGCGGAAAATCCCTCGGGATTCTTTCATCTTAAGGGTTATGTGGAGATGGTGCTCTCACGGTTTGGCATTGCCAGGCGTGACATAGTCAGCAATGATGAGAATCGCGGATGGTTCGCCGAAGGTTTGAGATACACGGCCGGCGGCCTCGATGTGGCGACCTTCGGGAAAATCTCCAGGAAATATCTTGCCATGTTTGACATCAGGCAGGATGTCTTCTACGGTGAGATCATCTGGGAGAACGTCATCAGGCTGATCAAAGCCCGTACAATCCGCTTCAGTGAACTGCCAAAATACCCGTGGGTGCGGCGCGACCTGGCTCTGCTTCTTGACAAATCAGTCAGATTCAGCCAGATACGCGATCTGGCATTCAGGACCGAAAGAAACATACTGCAGGAGGTTGATCTCTTTGACCTGTATGAAAGTGAGTCTATCGGAAAGGACAAAAAATCATATGCTGTCAGTTTCATACTGCGTGACGAGCGACAGACCCTGACCGAGAAGAATATAGAGAAGACCATGGGCGCCCTGGTGAAAGCCTTCGGGCGCGAGTTCGGAGCCACGCTGAGATGAAGAAGCTGCTGGGCAGGACGAATGATTACCTCTCGCTGGTCAGGTTCAGTCACACTGTCTTTGCGATGCCTTTTGCCCTTGCCGGTTACTTTATCGGGGCAACGGAGCCGGGTTACGGATTCTCGCTCAGAACCTTCCTGCTTGTACTTGCCTGTATGGTTTTTGCAAGGAGTGCTGCCATGGGATTCAACCGCTGGGCCGACTTCCGCTTTGACGCGCTTAATCCCCGTACCGCGGTGCGCGAGATCCCCTCGGGGAAGATTTCGCGCCGTCAGGCGCTTATCTTCGTCATAGC
The DNA here is from genome assembly GCA_034002785.1 of Bacteroidales bacterium. Taxonomy (GTDB): domain Bacteria; phylum Bacteroidota; class Bacteroidia; order Bacteroidales; family VadinHA17; genus SR-FBR-E99. The sequence continues at coordinate 3,490 of JAVEZX010000005.1, read as the reverse complement.
CAGTTCGGTGCTGTTCATTCTGGCCACCGCCTTCCTGAACAAGCTGACGCTGATTCTGTCTCCTGTTGCGCTACTGGTGGTGCTCGGATACAGTTACACAAAACGGTTTACTTCGCTGTGCCATCTTGTTCTTGGACTGGGACTAAGCCTGGCGCCAATAGGAGCTTATATTGCCGTGACTGGGTCATTTGCGCTTCTTCCCCTGATCTACTCCTTCATCGTTCTCACCTGGGTCAGCGGTTTTGACATCATTTATTCCCTGCAGGATGACCAGTTTGACCGGGAGACAGGACTCTATTCAATCCCGGCGGTAATGACACGCGGGAAGGCACTGGCCGTATCAACGGCGCTGCACACTGTTTCCATTGCCCTTGTGGTGGTTGCAGGTTTGATCGGTGATGCCGGATGGATCTACTGGATGGGTGCGGCAATCTTCACTGTCATGCTGGTGTACCAGCACCTGATTGTAAAGGCAGACGATCTGAGCAGGGTGAACCTGGCCTTCGGCACAACCAACGGCATTGCCGGGGTGATATTCGGTGTTGCAGTTGTTCTTGACCTGCTTCTGCTCTAGAACTTAAACACAAAACTTACACCGAGCAGTTCCTTGAACTGCACCATGGGCGCCTTCTTCTGCTTGCCGTCAGTGCCCAGCACCGGCTCTCCCTTCTCAAATACCGGCAGCAGAGTGTTGTCATCATAGATCAGATGCGTGTTCACCCTCAGGTCAGTGAACCAGTTCAGTGGCATAGTGGCTATCATCTCCCAGTCGACATCCACATTCTGCGGCTTCATCAGGAAGTTGCTGAAGAGCTGAATCCTGTTGGTCATGTTGATCTTTTCGAAAAGAACCAGCTTGCTGTTGACAGTCAGGTAAGCCCCCAGCTCGTTCTTTGCCATCTTGTCTGCAGCGATACCGTATTTGGTCTGGTTTATATTTGCTGTGTCTGTAACGATTGTACCCTTGTACGACAGTGGCGAGAAGCTGACTGACAGGTTCTTGTTGGGTTTGTACTCGAGACCGTATCCCAGGATGAAGGTGGCCGGGTTAAAGAACTTAGAGACCATTACAGAGGTGGTGTCATTCGGGTATGTGTAACCAGGCAGGAACTGCGATTTGAACTGAAAAATTCCCGAGAGATCGAATTTACCGAATGCCTTGTGGTTGATCTTGGAGTTTATCTCAAGTATATCGAGGTTTTTCCTGATGCCTCCGTACTTCCCGGAAGCCTGCAGCCCAAGCGCAAAGCGTGCTGAGGTAGCCGAGTTGACCTTCGTCACCTTATTGTTGTAATTGAGCGCTGAGGTGACATCAAGTACGGATGAGATGTTGCTTTCACCCCCTTTCGCCCAGTTTGAGATCACACCCTGGGAGAGCAGGTAAGAGAGATCTGTCTTGAACTTCCACAGATCAGGCTTAATCTTGCTGAGAGCCACCCTGCGCAGGTTCTCCTCCTGTGCCGTTGTAACATTTACACGAGTGTCTACATACTTGTCATGCCAGATTTGCTTTCTGAACATAACCCCCTCCTCTGCCCTGAGCGACAACGTGTTGCGAAGAGGGCTTCCTATCCATACCGTCACCGAGTCGCCTTCGCCGTCAGGCAGCCAGAACCGGACCAGGTTGTCAGACTGGCTGTTGAGCCAGACATCGGAACCTCTGCCGTTCTCACTGGCAAGACGTATGACCGAGGAGTCGCGCGCCTCGAGGTAGCTGATCAGCGAACTGACTGCCGCCTCCAGTGAGTCGCTCACGTAGGGATTCCTGAGATACCTGAAAGGGAAATCGGTGCGTGCCAGTGACACTTCGGGGAGTGTATCCGTAATGACAAGCACGATTGTGTCATTTGTTGCATGAGGCATGCTTGCCGGTATAAAATCGCGCATCAGTATATAAACCGAGTCGTTCAGCTTCAGGGTATCATTCCTGAGTATTGGCCGTGAGTCAGGGGTTAGTCTGACCTTTTCGAGCTTGGTCCCGGCCCTGATAAACATCTCATCAGCCTTAGCGGCAACACCAGTGCTATCTGCCGGTACAGTTTCAGGGGCCATGACCGGAAGAATTATCCTTACCGAGTCGAAGACATAGTACTTTTCGGCCGGTATCCTTATCCGTTCAAATGGGTATTGGGAGAGGAAGCTGAGGACTGTGTCTTCAGGCGGTCTGGAGGCCATCCAGACAAGGTTTTTCAGGGCTTCACGCAATGGGTCATTGGTGCGACGCCAGATATTATTTGAACCGGAGAACCGCTCCAGAAACCTGAGTGATTCCGTCCTGTCAAGATGGATATCCTGCGGGCCGTTTATATCCGGCACCGGTGCTGCCTTGATCTGTTTCAGCAGATGCCCGGTCACGGTGAGGGTATCTGCATACGGCGCGCTAACCTGAGGAACAACAGGTTCGTCAACAACCTGTCCCTTCAACATGGAGGTGCCGGTAAAGCAAAGAAGAAGTAAAAGAATCTTAATGGTTCCCCGTTTCATTTCATAATGTTTAAACAATTCCGGATTGTACCCCAAACGCAAAATAGTTATATTTGCAAAAATAGCCGTTTCCCATGAATTCCCGCCATTCAAAGGTCATGAACAGGAAGCTGATATTCCGTAACATCAAGAACAGGGACGCGTTCTGAGCGCCGGAGTTGCCTGCTGTAGCGCAACGGACTGCCCAATTTTGTTAAATAATCTTAATTGTGGACTTGAATAAGAAGTCGGCAGTCATCAGTCAGCAGTCGGCAGTCGTGGAAAATTGGTCGTAGACCAATAAGAATTGTAACAGCAGGCCCACCCACCCCCCCTTTTGTTCCCGGATGCCCTGATAATACAATTCTTTATGCGCTACGCGCATCAAAACAACATTTATATCACCAAATCGCAAATCCCAAATCGCAAATCGCAAATCCCATGAACTTACCATACTGTGAACCATACAAGATAAAGACAATTGAGACTATCCGCCAGAGCACCCGCCAGCAGCGGGAGGAGTGGATGAGAAATGCCTCGTACAACATGTTCAACCTCAAGTCGGAACAGGTATTCATTGATCTGTTGACCGACTCCGGCACCGGGGCCATGAGCGACCTGCAGTGGGGTGCCATCATGACCGGCGACGAGAGCTATGCCGGGGCATCATCCTACTACAAACTCAAGGATGCCATCAGGGATATCACCGGCTTCGAATACTTCCTGCCGACACACCAGGGGCGCGCAGCAGAGAACGTCCTCTTCTCGGTGCTCATTAAGGAGGGTGACATTATCCCGGGCAACGCCCATTTTGACACAACAAAGGGACACATTGAGTTCCGCAAGGCGAAGGCTGTGGACTGCACAGTATCATACGCCAGGGACATACACGTCATCGATCCCTTCAAGGGGAATGCTGACCTGGATATGCTGGAGCAGGTACTGAAGGAGACGCCTCGCGAAAAACTTGGCTGCATTGTTATGACAGTCACCAACAACACCTCCGGCGGACAGCCGGTGAGCATGG